>JAJTCL010000160.1 GCA_021323255.1 Propionibacteriaceae bacterium
AGCAGCGCGCGAGATTCCGCGAGCGTGCCATTCCGGCTCCCGTCCATGTCGCGAGCGACCCGCAGCAGCTCATCGACGAGCGCCGCTATGAGGTGCCGATCACTGTCATCTCATGTGAGTTCCCGAGCGCGATGCTCCAGGAGATGATCGAGCAAGGACATGGATACGTGCAGGAGCTTGCGAGGGTCCGCGATGTCGTATACATCGATCTGCCAACAGGCCACTGGCCTCAATTCACCCGACCCAAGGAGCTTAGCCAGGCGATCATCGCCAGCTTGGCTCCAGCTGATTGAATAACGCCGTGAAGCAGCCCGGCCGCAGCGCGGATCGGCCTTTGGCTGTCACCCGCATATGGGTTCCTGCTCGGGCTGAGCACGCTAACCCACCAGCCCCCCGTCGCCGACTTTGACGCGTAGCGCGCTACGTCACAACCGACGTTTTCCTCGTCAGCCACCTGGGTGCCAGCATTCTGGGTGCTGCCCTGGCGGTAATCGGCGTCGTGGCTGTGACCGCGTACCTGGTCTCCGGTCGCGCGGCCGGACTCGCCGTGGCGGGACTGGCCCTCACCACTGTCGCGAATATTTATCTGTCTGCTGTCTTTGGCAGCGCAACGTTCGTCCAACCCGGCATCGGACGTGCTCACCTGGCTGGCGTGGAAGGAATGCCGACACGGCCTATGGAGCAGCGTTCACCGCGACTGCGGCCGGGGCGACCCTGCTGCTCATCGCTTCCGCCATCGTGGTCGGCATAGCGATCGCACGCACCACCACCGGCTGCGGGCGGTTGGCGTGGCCTATGCAGTGCTCCTCCCACTCTTCGCTGTCTCTGGTTTTTTGCTGCCGATCGTGCAGTCTGCCGCCGGATTCGCGGTCGCGGTCGCCGCGGCGCTTCTGGCTGTTCCAGCTGCCGCGGACGGCCGAGTTGGCCGCTCCCTTCGCCTCGAGAGTCACTAAATAGCCCGAGTGGCGCGTATCCGCACACCACGGAGACAATGGAGGTGAGGCGGGGGGTGTGACGGCAGATACGGATGGGTCACTGAGGTGATCGAAAGGATGCGGCGATGCGGACGGTATGGAGAGGCACCATCTCCTTCGGATTGGTGACCATCCCGGTTCGGCTGTATGTGGCGACTGAGAGCAAGAACGTTCCCTCCCACCAGATTCACGTCAACGACGGCGGCCGGGTGCAGTACAAGCGGGTCTGCTCGATCGACGGAGTCGAAGTGCCGTACGAGGAGATCGGTCGAGGCTATGAGTCGGCAACCGGAGAGATAGTCATGCTCAGCGAAGTCGATCTATCGATGCTGCCGGCGAAGACGTCCCGTTCCATCGAGGTTGTCTCGTTCCTGCCGATCTCTGCCGTCGACCCGATCTACCTCGACCGCAGCTACTACGTCGAGCCCGAGCCCCAGGGCGCCAAGGCGTACCGGCTGCTGCGGGACGCACTTCGCAAGCAAGGCCGCGTCGCCGTCGCCAAGGTCACGCTCCGTGATCGCGAGATCGTCGCAGCCTTGCGGGTGCACGGCGATGTGCTCATCCTTGCGACCATGCTCTGGCCGGACGAGGTCCGGGAGCCTCGATTCCCTTTCCTGGCTGACGACGACGAATGGTCGACGCCGAGCCAGGAGCTCACGATGGCCGAGGCGCTCATCGACTCGTTGTCGGACGAAGCGCTGGATCCGGGCCGGTATCGCGATGTACACCGGGAGACGCTGACCGCCCTGATAGATGCCAAGGCGACCGGGCGACCCGTGACGGAAGATGCTCGGCCAGCCGCGGCATCACCCGACCTGCTGAGCGCGCTACGGGCCAGCATCGAGGCCGCCAAGCAGCGGCGATCAACAAGCAACGGAGGACGGCGGCGGACAACCCCGAGTGCTGGCGCGGCTAAGAAGAGGCAAAAGGGGCCGACGCAGTCAGTGCGCGGAGCCGACGCGCCGAAGAAGCGCGGCTGACGCCAATTCAGCGGCGGATCTGCGACACGCCGATCCAATTCCGCATTCTGGCGGTGCCAGCTGGTAGCAACGTCGGCATGAGCAGTTGTTCGGATTGTGGCCTGGAAGTCGACCATTGCCACGGCACGCTGGTCGTACACGATGACCGCACTGTCGACTGCACAGATCCCGCATGCGAACTTCCGGATCTGCTGCGGCACGGGATCGTTGTCGACTGCATAGCCGTGCTGGATGGCTGCTGCCTGGTCGAGGAACCTGCGGACTTCGCGGTCGCCTCCTAACCCGGTTTACGTCGCCAGCCAATGGCCACGCTAAATTTGCCCGGGGATGAGTGTGCAAATGATCGGGCGCGAGCTGGACGAGATCGTCCGTGAGCTTTATGTGCTTCCACCAGCTGACTTCGTCACTGCCCGGAACGAGTTGGTGAGGCAGGCCAGGGCAGCCGGTAACCGAGACGTTGCCGAACGGCTGCAGCAACTTCGCCGCCCCACCCGCAGCGCCTGGCTGGTGAATCTGTTGGCCAGCGATCCCGCGGCGATGCAACGCCTGTCGGCGTTGGGTCGAGAGCTGCGCGATGCCCAGACAGGGCTGGTTCGTACCGAGCTGCGCAGCCTCGCCGAGCAGCGCCGTCAGTTGATCGCTGACCTGATGGATCGGGCCAAGGCCCATGCTGCCGATGCTGGGCTGCGGCTGACTCCGACCGTGCTGTCGGAGGTGGAGGCGACACTACAGGCCGCTCTTGTCGATCTTGCGGGTGCTCTCACCGTCCGCAATGGCCGTCTGGTGCGACCGCTCTCGCACAGCGGCTTCGGGCCGCGGCCCCGCAGTGCCACACAGCTCAGGTCGGCTAGCGAAATGAGGCCTGTTGAGGGGCCGACTGAAGCGGCAGCGACTGAGATCGAAATTCCCGCAGTCGAAGACGAGTTGCAAGCACGTCGGCAGCAGCGCGTCCTTGGCGGCCGTTGGATTGTCGAACGCCTCGAAACGACCGACCGTACGGCGGTTGAGGCCACCGAGACCCCAGCCGCGCCCGATGGTGGACAGGAGCCACTACCTGAGCTGCGAAGGGCGGAGGAGCAACTTGCCGCCGCCGAGGCTGCGCACTGGCAGTCTGAGTTCGACCTGGCGGACGCCGAGGCAGCCGTAGAGGCCGCAGACGACGCAGTGAGCTCGCTCGACACCAAGCGGATTGAAGCACGTCGAGACAGGGTCACTGCTCAGCGGCATCTTGCCGAGGCCCAGTCCCGGCAGCGGAACGCGGTGAACCTGCTGGCGGAAGCTCGGCGGCGCCTCGATGCAGCCAAGCGCATGTCGGACAGGGATGAGTAGCGCTGGCGGCGTGCTTACTGCGTACGCCGGGCCACCGTCACCGCCGCGGGTGGACCAGGAAATGGTGGAGCTCGTTTCCAACGGCGCTCTTGCCCATTCCGCAACGACCACCGATCAGGAGGAGTTCTGTGGTCTGGTGAACACCCTCATGGGGCCCACCCTTGGTCGTTCAACGTGCTCAAGTAGGCAGCGACCCAAACCAGAGGTGCGTTCCAGCGAATACAGATGTCATTGGTGACCTCGGAGGTGGGTTCATCGAGGTAACAGCATTGAGGTGGAAGGCCCAACAACCGCGGATCGTAGGGAAGTCCGGGGCCGGCTGCGAGTTCGCCCCACCGGCCAGTGCGCCACGTGGTGGTGGCGGCAAAGCCTGATCGAGGTCGCGGCCAAATTGGCGAGTCCGCTGATGGCAGGTGAAGTCCGTGCCGTATCCCGTGATGTAGCTCTGGCCGAGAGCGTTTCGTCCAAGGAGGTAGTCCATCCCACTGGCGACGGCGTCCGCATAGCGGGGAGCACCTGATACCAGCTGGGCCACTGCGAGCACCATGAGGTTATTGAGGATCCGGCCGTTGGATCCCCAGTGCCACCCCTCAGAGGGCGCGTAAGGCTGACCCCAGGGCTGCTGGCTCTGCACCTCCAGTAGTCGGTCGGCGCCCTGTCGCACACTGTCAACCACCTGGTCGTGGTCAGCGAGGTGGCTGCCAGCCAGCGCCAGATCGAGCCGAGCTGGAGTCGTCACTCGGTCGAAGTCGAATCCGGCCGGGTCGAATGCCTCAGCGGTGTGTTGGGCGGAGGAGAGCACTTCCTGGCGGTAGAACTCCTCATCCGTGGTAAGCCATAGCTCGACAGCCGCCCAATAGAAATCGTCCTCCAGCTCGTCGTCGGCGTACGGGCCGCCGCCGAACCGGGCGTGGTCGTCCGGTGCGATGAGGTGAGGATGACGCCGGGCCGCCTGGTACGCGGTGCGGGCCGCTTCCAACAGCGTGCGCGTGTACCCGGGGTCAGTGGCACGGAACAGCCGAGCGCCCTGTGCGGCAACCGCGGCCAGGTGCAAGGCCGCCGCAGTCGAGAGTCGATGCAGCACACGTTCGGTAGGGTCCTGGTGTGGCCAACCCGGCATCGGTGACCACTGTGCGCCGTGCACACGGTGGAAAACCAAACCGGACAGTGGATCGCCGGCGGGTACCTGCATCCGCATCAGCCAGTCGAGTTGCCAGCGACATTCGCTGCGGATCGCGTCCGCGAAGGTGCGGATGAGCGGCGAAGAATCGGCCCTTCTGAGCAGGTCTAGGGTGCCGAGGAGCTGCCAGACCGCGATGGCGCCACTGGTGACGTATTTGCCGTAGTCACCCGCGTCATACCAGCCACCCGAAACGTCGAATGTGCCCGTACAACGCCATCCGGGGTACAGCCGCCGCGCTTCGACGCCAGCCCAGGCGGGCACCGCGAGGTCCCCACGATTGGGAGCGAGCCCTACGTGGCCTGCGGGTCGTCCATAACCGGGCGCAACGTTGTCCAAGATCGGAGTGCCCGACCGCATCAGGTAGAAAAAGCCCAATGCGTCAGCTCTCAGCCTGTGGTAGACGCGGCTTGTGACCTCGAAGGGGTGGCTGCACTGCTCGGCCGATTCAATCCGGAAACCTGCTCCCTGAACGCTGAGGCCGCTGAAGTCCAGAACATGAACGCTCAGGCCGGATGTGGGCTCTCGCCGAACCGATCACGGCCTGGAGCCTCCGGCGTAGACGGCCACTCCGCCCTGGTCGCGAACCAGGAAGGGGACCGGATCCGAAACATCGGAGATGAGTGTCGCCTGCTTCGGTCGGTCGGCCAGGTAACCTAGCTGATTCACCCGGACCTGTGGCCGCCGTCTCATGACATCGGTTACACGCCACTCTGCCCAACCCACCGCTGCAGCCTAGGGCCGTACGCCTTCGGGCCGCGCAGTGACGGCCCGGCGGAGCCAGGCCAGTGCGCCGGGCGCAGAGTCAAGCACCGAGATGTGGCCCACGCCGCGCTGCAGACGCAGTTCCGCCCCCGGACAGTGGGCTGCCAGCCACTCCCCATGTGAACTCGGCACCATTCGGTCGTCTGTGCCGTGCATGATCAGCGTTGGTGCGACGATGTCTGCAAGATCAAAGCCCCACGGGGCGGTCGTGCCGAGATCATCCTCAACCATGCCGTCTAACCCGTTGGCTGTTGCCGCCTCGACGACGCCGTTGAACCATGACCAGTTGCCCCCCAGCGCGGCGTGATCAGCCGGGACGAACGACTGGGGATCGAACTCATTCGAAGCGAGCACCTCTTCGAGCGCAGCTCGCCCTTGGGTGGCAGCTCGCAGTTGGTGGGTACTGCCCGCTGACATTCCTGCGAAGTAGTCGAGTCCCGTGGCCCGCCAGGGCGCGGGGGAGGAGACGCTGACCACAGCAAGCACGCGTTCCGGAAGCAAGGCGCCACAGGCCAGGGCGCGTGGTCCGCCGCCAGAGTGGCCAAAGACCGCAAAGCGGCCCATGCCCAGCTGATCGGCAATCTGGCGCGCATCAGCGGCTGCTGCCGCGACGGTCGCGCCGGGATGCGGAGTCGACCCCCCATAACCGGGTCGGTCATAGCTGATCCAACGGATACCCAGGGAACGCGCGGACTCGAAGAGTGGCTCGGGCGGAGCACCCGTGTTGGGGGTGCCGTGATGCCACAAGACGACCAGCTCGTCGGTGTGTCCCGTGGAACCGACGTCGTACGCGTGAAGGCTCCGCCCATCGGCGGTGAGAAAGTCAATCTCAATCATCTCAGCTCCTCATTGGCAGCATGTTGTCCATGACCACTTCCACTGCACATGTAGCTCTGTACGACAACCTTGCCGATTGGGAGTTCGGCCATCTCCTTGTCGAGTTGCGTACCGGCCGCTTCACCGGCCACCCGTGGAAGGCCGTGTCGGTTGCTGGGTCTCGTGAGCCGATCACCAGCAGGGGTGGGCTACGCATGGTGCCGGACATGATCCTCGATCCCGCCGACAGCAACCTACTCATCCTTCCTGGTGCCGACATGTGGGATGCCGGGGTAGGGACAGCGTTCGCCGCGGCCGCCATTTGCGACGCCACGGCTGGCTCGTCCGAGCTGGTCTCCTGGACAACCGCCGCCACACCAGG
>JAJTCL010000161.1 GCA_021323255.1 Propionibacteriaceae bacterium
AAGAACCGATAACCGATCCGCTTGCGGTAGTGGCGATTGCCGCGTCTGCTCGGCATTTGCCGAGCCATGGGCGACGCGAGGGCATACGCTCCCGGTTGTGAACGGACAGATCGTCGCGATGGGTGGCGCCACGTCTCCCGCGGAGGATCACGATCCCCGGATCGACGCGCACCGGGCTTGCGGCCAGCGGATGAGCGGCCATCTTGTCCGCCCCGCGGAAGCAGCCATGGCACCATGTTCTGTCGGACCGCAGGTGTCAGATGTCCCATCGTCCGGACGTTACCGCGTGAAAATTTTGCAAGGCAGATGAGCCAGTTTGTGCTAAGGCCATGACCGGCATTTCACCTTAGGGAAGACGCGCGAGTCAAAAAACTGAAGGAGGCAGTAATGAGTGCAACAGAAATGGTCTCATTAACAATCCCCGAGATCAAAGAGCTGTCCCAGGAGGCATTGATTCGCGCCGGGTTGTCAGCCGAAGACGCGGCGATCATTACGGAGGTCTATCTAGAGGGAGAGTTATGGGGCCGGAAGTCCCATGGTTTCCGGTTGATACCGTGGACTTTGGAGCAGATGAAGGATCGGAAGATCGGAGAGATCACGATTGAGCAGGAGACGCCAGTTTCTGCCTTGCTCGATGGGGGAAATAGACACGGCTGTGTTGTGGCTCATCGGGCGATGACTCGAGCCATTGACAAGGCGAGACAGCTCGGCATGGGTGTCATAGGGATTCACAATGCCGGCAATATCGGTATGGCGGGCTATTACGTCAAACTCGCCAGCGACCATGGGCTGATTGGTATCGTGATGGCGCACACTCCGGCCATCGTAGTACCTTATGGCAGCGCAGAGCCAATCCTGGGGACGAATCCGCTAGCTTTCGGGATTCCAGCCCAGCCATACCCGATAATTTTGGATATGGCTACTTCCGCAGTGGGCTTCCATCAAGTGATGATGGCTAAGGCTACCGGCCAACCACTTCCTCCAGGGAGTGCCCTGGACAAATATGGCAGACCGACCAACAGTCCTGACGAGGCCGTGGAAGATGGCATCCACTTCTTGCCCTTTGGAGGTTATAAAGGATCGGGGTTGTCCCTGATGATCGAAATCCTGGCAGGCTGCTGGACCAATTCTCTGGTAGGTGCAGAGAAGACCGGCGAGATGCGGAGTGACTTCTTCAGCTCTCTTTTCATTGCCATGCAGCCGGAACTTCTCCTCCCACGGCATCAGTTTGAGGCTAAGATCCAGATTCTGATGGAAAGGATCAAAACCTCAAAGCCGGCTGCTGGCTTCACAGCAATCCGCCTTCCAGGGGAGAGGGGACAACAAAATAGAGAAAGTTTGCTCAAAGCGGGAAGATTGGAGTTGGATGCCGCAACTGCTGCCTATTTGCAAGGAGGAGAGTGAAAATTCAACGCGGTACAATTGTCTCAATTACCTGACGATCTCCGGGTGGTTCTCGATCCAAATACGGACAGCAGTTCAGCCGCTCCTTCACCGGCCGAGCCGCGTGAGTCGAAGCCCCGACCCTCACCCCCGGGGACTAGGCGAAGGCCAGCGCGCGATCCCAGGCCATCACCGCTCAGCTTGACGGTCGACGGTTCGTAAGCCGACCCGGATGCGGGTAATCGGCCGGGCCCCGCAGATGGACCGGTCAGCGAACACCTTTCCCGCGGAGCGAGGAGATCATCAGTGATGCCATGGGAATACCCCAGAAAGGTGATCGGCAGCGCAGTATCCTCAAGCAGCCGCAACCCACGTCAGGGAGGCGTCACGCATCATGACGTCGAGTGAAGATTTCACCCAGCGAAACGAAGAACGGCGTAAGACGGCGGTTGTTCGCCGGATAAGGCGTATTGCTTTAGGGCTCCTCATGCTGCTTACCACCCTGGCCGTCACGGGCCTGGTCTACCAGGCCGTTGCCACCCGGAACGACAGGCAGGAATTCCCGCCCCCCGGCCGATTGGTCGCTGTTGACGGTTACCAGCTGCATATCCATTGCACCGGCGAGGGAAGTCCAACCGTCATTCTGGACGCCGCGGGTGGCAACGCCTCGCCCAGTTGGGGTCTCGTGCAGCCGGAAATAGCGCAATCGACCCGTGTCTGCTCCTATGACCGGGCGGGCATGGGTTGGAGCGAACGCGGACCTAGTCCGCGTGATATGAACCAGCACGTGGCCGAACTGCGCGCCTTTGACCTCTAGCGCACCAAATTCTGACAACTTAGCGAAGTGTGATCTCGATGCGGTCATCCTTGAGCTCCGGAGAGGCTTCCTGCCAGTCGGGAATATTGAAGTCTTGGGTCTGCCAGGACTGGCTTTCGATTTTCACGGTCGTGACGCCGTACAACGAGGCGTTCGCGACGGCATAGTGGGCATACGCCCATGCGCGGCGGTCGCCACGGGCTCGGATCGTGATCACTGATCCATCAGCGGAGTCGTCGAGGTTGCCGAACGTCCGCTGCAAAGAGCGGCGCAACTCTTTGACGTCTCCAGCAGCGCCGGCCCGGTCCAGGCAGCTGAATCCGGCCGGTGACTGACCAGTCAGTGCGCTGGCAAGCACCCGGGCATCCGCCTCATGATCGTTGTAGGCCTCCGGGTATCCACTACGCTGCACCTTTTGGGCTACGTTGTTGATGTCGTCGGTCTCCCAGTTCTTGATCTTGACGAGGGCATCGTAGAATCTTCCGGCCGCGTAGCTGGGGTCCATCAGTTGCTGTTTGGTGCCCCAGCCTTGAGAAGGGCGTTGCTGGAACAAACCGACAGAGTCACGATCACCATAAGTGAGGTTTCGGATCCCAGTTTCCTGATACGCGGTCGCAAGGGCGATCGAGGCTGCGCGAGGTGACAGGCCGCGGCGGACCGATACACCCGCAATGATTGAGGCGAAATGCGCCTGCTCGAGATCCACGACCGCCGATTTGTTGTTGGCGGTAGCGACACATCGTTGTTGACCGGGCACAGGCTCAGTCAGGTTCCGGGAACGAAGCCACCAAAAGGCCCCCACACCGGCCGCGATGAGCAGCACAAACACGATGACCAGACACCCGATAGCGCGCGTTGTTGAGGATCCCACCTGCGCTCAGTTCGCGTGCAGTTCGGCGTTCAGCTCAACTCCGCTGCGTTGCCGACGACGCAGCTCGACCGCGCCGGTCACCGAATTGCGAATGAACAGCAGCCCATTCTCACCGGACAAGGTCCGTGCCTTGACCACCTCACCGCCCGGCAGGGTGACCCTGGTGCCTGCGGTGACGTAGAGGCCCGCCTCGACGATGCAGTCGTCACCCAAGGCGATCCCGATGCCGGCATTGGCGCCGAGCAGACAACGTTCGCCAATCGAAATGACTTCAGTGCCACCGCCGGACAAAGTACCCATGATCGAAGCTCCACCGCCCACGTCGGAGTCGCGGCCAACCACCACACCAGCAGAGATCCGGCCTTCCACCATCGATGCGCCGAGCGTACCGGCATTGAAGTTGACAAAGCCCTCGTGCATCACGGTCGTACCCTCGGCGAGGTGGGCGCCCAACCGCACCCGATCGGCGTCCCCGATTCGTACCCCGGTCGGAACCACGTAATCGACCATGCGTGGGAACTTGTCTACACCGAAGATGGTGAGGTGTCCGCCACGAGCGCGTAGCCGGGTGCGTACCCTTTCGAAGCCCTCGATGGCACATGGGCCGGCCGAAGTCCACACGACGTTCGGGAGCGAGCTGAAGATGCCATCCAGATTCATGCTTCGTGGCCGCACCAGCCGATGACTGAGAAGGTGCAGCCTCAGGTAGGCGTCGGAGGTGGTAGCCGGTGGCGCATCCAGATCAATTTCGGTGTGGACGACTTCGGTACGGACTTCCCGAGCTGCGTCGTCGACCGCCGCCGAGATGAAGGTGACCGGGGCCGCACTGCCATCGGACCTGCCCAGGCGAGGTGACGGAAAGTAGGTGTCCAGCACCTGGCCCGAGCTGTGGATCGATGCCAGACCCCAGCCCCAGGCCACCCGCAGCGGAGCACTAGCAGCCTCAGTCATGGGCCCGAGCCTACCGACGCTGTAAGGTGCCGCTCGTGTCTGCGCCTCTGGATCTGGGCGGCGATGTCGTCGAGCTGCTGCGAGCCCTGATCGACATCGAGTCCGTCAGCGGACACGAAACAGAGATCGCCGACCGGGTGGCGGAGGCGCTGGGCGGATACGGCCACCTGGAGGTCGTGCGAGACGGCAATGTGGTCATTGCGCGGACTGAGCTCGGCCGGTCCGAGCGGGTCGTGATCGCCGGCCACCTGGACACCGTGCCGATCGCGGGCAACGTCCCGTCGTGGATGACCCATGACAGCGCTGGCCGGGAGATCATCTGGGGTCGCGGGGCCTGCGACATGAAGGGTGGTGTCGCGGTCCAACTCTCGGTTGCCGCATCACTGGCCAGGCCGCGGTGCGACGTTACCTGGGTCTTCTACGACAACGAGGAGGTCGAGGAGTATCGCAACGGCCTGGCCCGGATTGCGCGCGAGCATCCCGATTACCTGAACTGTGCATTGGCCGTGCTCTGCGAACCAACCAATGCGCGCATTGAGGGCGGCTGCCAAGGCTCCATGCAGTTGCAGCTGGAGCTGCGCGGGGTGGCCGCACACTCCGCGCGGTCCTGGATGGGACGCAACGCCATTCACGATGCGGGCGGCGTGCTGCAACTTCTCGGTTCCTACCAACCGCAGCAGATCGAGGTCGACGGGCTGACGTACCAGGAGGGGCTGAATGCGATCATGATCAGTGGAGGGATTGCCGGCAATGTGATCCCGGATCGCTGTGTCATCGAGGTCAACTACCGATTCGCACCCGACAAGTCTCCCGCCGAAGCCGAGGCGTACGTACGCACAGTTCTTGACGGCTATCCCATTCGCGTCACCGACGTAGCCGCCGGTGCTCGACCTGGCCTCGATCAACCGGCTGCCGCGGAGTTCCTCCGCGCAGTGGGCGGTGAGGCCAGCGCCAAACTCGGTTGGACCGACGTGGCGCGTTTCAGCGCCATGGGCATCCCGGCGGTCAACTTCGGACCAGGTGATCCGAGGAAGGCCCACGCCGACGACGAGTTCTGCCCGGCTGAGGATGTCGTAGCCTGCCGCGATGCCCTCATTCGTTGGCTGAGGTGAGTCTCCGAGCGTCGGAATCGGCGCGCTGCTGGTCGGCGGAGTGATGAGCGAACAGGCCCGTGAGCGGTGCTAGCCGTTATGTGCTGTAGTTCGCGAAGAGCGACGACGACAGCAGCTTCCCAGCGCCGATGCGCGAGGAGACAGGCCAAAAGGGTCCGTGGCAGCACAGTGAGAGGGTGGCCCTGTGGAGGAATCCGAACACGGCCGCTGGCGAGGGCCGGGGCTACGCGGCGAGCGGACCGCAACGCAATCGACCGCCGACCAGCGATTGTTGGAGAGTCGCGGTGCCACTGACTGGGTACACACCGATCCATGGCAGGTGTTGCGGATCCAGTCGGAATTCATCGACGGTTTCGGGACGCTCGCCGAGCTTGGGCCGGCGGTCAGCTTCTTCGGATCTGCTCGGACGCCTCGCGATCACCCGATGTACGCCGCTGCTGAGCACTTGGCCGCCAAGCTTGCCCGCGCTGGACTAGCTGTCATCACCGGCGGCGGTCCCGGGATCACGGAGGCAGCAAACAAGGGCGCCGCTGAGGCTGGTGGTGTCTCGGTCGGTCTTGGCATCGAGCTGCCGTTCGAGGCCGGCCTCAACCCGTACGTCAATCGGCATCAACTTCCGCTACTTCTTCGCGCGGAAGACGATGTTCGTCAAGTACGCCCGGGGTTTTGTTGTGCTGCCTGATGGTTTCGGCACCCTGGATGAGCTGTTCGAGGCGCTGACGCTGGTACAAGCCCAGAAGGTGACGTCATTTCCTGTCGTGTTGTTCGACAGTGGCTACTGGAGCGGGCTGGTCGATTGGCTGCGAAGGGTCGGGGTCGAGCGCGGCAGCATCTCAGCAAACCGACTTCGACACGTTTACCGTCACTGACGACGCCGACGAAGCGGTGGCCTTGATGTTGGATCACCAGACCACGCGCACCCGAGCGCGCCGTCCCGAATAGCAGCGTTTGTGAGGCGCTCTGTCTACTTGCTCGCTCCGCTCCCTCCGCTCGTTGCGCTGTTCGCTAGGTTGCCGCGCCTTCGTCGGATCCGGGCGGAACGGAAAAGCGTTGTTCTGCCATTCCTCCTGCACTGAGCTCGCCGCTGGGGCTGGTGCTCGCTGCGCTCGCGCGATTTGGTCTGAGATCGGTCGCGCGAACATCGAGGTCCGCCGCCGCCGTATCGTCTCAGCGCCCTTGTGAAGCGTGACAGCATTCACCCATGGAGTGGTTCATCGCCGTCGTCGCCGTCGCGGCGTTGGGCGTCGCGGCGATGGCCG
>JAJTCL010000162.1 GCA_021323255.1 Propionibacteriaceae bacterium
AGCGAACTGCACAATTCCACGAACGAGTTCCTTCATCTGTCGGTGAAGCGAACGCCGTTCGTGATCGGGATCGCAGGATCGGTTGCCGTCGGAAAGTCGACCACAGCACGCCTGCTCCGTGAGCTGCTGGCAGCCTGGCCGGAACATCCACGGGTCAGCCTGGTGACCACCGACGGCTTCCTGCTGTCCAATGCCGAGCTGGAACGGCGCGGGCTGCTGCAGCGCAAAGGCTTCCCGGAGTCCTACGATCGGCGGGCCCTGCTGCGGTTCGTGATCGACGTCAAGTCCGGACAGGACGAAGTGCTGGCGCCGGTGTACAGCCATCTGGTCTATGACATCGTGCCGGATGCCAAAGTCCGGGTGCAGCGGCCCGACATCTTGATCTTGGAAGGCCTGAACGTGCTGCAGCCGGCGCGGCCGCGACCCGATGGCACGACCGGCCTTGCCGTCAGCGACTTCTTCGACTTCTCCGTCTATGTCGATGCCGAAGCCGCAGACATCCGCGACTGGTATGTGAGTCGTTTTCTCTCATTACGCGACACCGCGTTCCGCGACCCGCGATCCTACTTCACCCGCTACGCCGATCTCACCACGAGCCAGGCAATTCGGCAGGCCCGCTACCTCTGGGACACCATCAACGGACCGAATCTCGAGGCCAACATCCTCCCTACCAGAGGCCGCGCGACCGCCATCCTGCGCAAGGACCGTGATCATTCGGTGCAGTGGGTACGGATCCGCAAGGTCTAGCGCGACAACGGGTTCGAGCAGAGATAGCTCGGCGACTCGCTTCGCAAATGTCGAAGCCCTGGGAGCGGCACTTCGCTCCCTGAGGGTCCCGACGGTAGCGTCGGCACGTGAGCAACTCGTACGGCATCGCACCCCCGGAGAAAGTCCGGATCGGCGCAGGCACAGCCCTCAAGTTCGGCTTCTTTGCAGCCTTCGGAGTCTTCCTGTTCTCTCTCATCCTGTCCGTCGTCCTGGGCGCCGTGGCAGTCTTCCTCGATGCATCCGGCACCATCGACATCAACAATCTGGTGCCCTTTATGTGAGCTGCTCCAGCCGCTCCGCAGCTTAGGAACCAACGCTTGATTTAGAGAGCCAAAGAGGCCTTGACCACGTCCGCGAGGCGATGGGCCGCTTCGTTGGCCATCTCGTAACTCTCGGCCTCCACCATGACGCGGACCAGCGACTCCGTGCCGGACGGGCGCAAGAGGACCCGGCCAGAATCCCCGAGCCCGGCCTGTGCCTCGGCCACTGCTGCGGTGAGCTGGGGATCGGTCGCTGCTCGGCTCTTGTCGACATCTTCAACGTTGATCAATACCTGGGGCAGCCGTGTCATCACCGAAGCGAGCTGCGCCAAAGATTGCCCCGAGGTCGCCATCCGGCTCATCAAATGAAGCGCGGTGAGTATGCCGTCGCCGGTCGTGGCGTGCTCCGACATCACGACATGGCCGGACTGCTCCCCGCCCAGGACAAAATCACCGGCCTTCATCGCCTCGAGCACGTAGCGATCTCCGACCTTGGTCTGCTGCACTGCGACCCCGGCGCCCCGCATCGCGTTGACGAACCCCAGGTTGCTCATCACGGTGGCCACCACCGTGTCGTTCTTGAGGCGGCCTTCTTCGCGCAGGGCCAGAGCCAAGATCGCCAGGATCTGATCCCCGTCCACAATCCTGCCGAAGGTGTCGACCGCCAGGCAGCGGTCGGCATCTCCATCGAGTGCGATACCGATGTCCGCCCGCTGCTCCAGCACCGCCGAGCACAGTGATTCCATATGGGTGGAGCCGCAATTCTCGTTGATATTGATACCGTCTGGCTCCGCGTGGATCGGGTAGACCTCAGCCCCGAGGGCCCCGAACGCGGCCGGCGCCGCCTGGTAGGCAGCCCCATTCGCGCAGTCGACGACGACCTTGATGCCCTCTAGGCTGACCGGACTCCTGAGGCTGTTGACCAGGTGTGCCAGGTAGGTCTGGACCAGCGACTCCTCGACCGTCACCCGGCCGACGCCGGCGCCGGTAGGCCGGGGCCACGCCTCAACCAACCGAGATTCGATGGCGTCCTCGAGCCCGTCGTCCAGCTTGTTGCCGCCGCGCGCAAAGAACTTGATGCCGTTATCGGGCATCGGGTTGTGGCTGGCCGACAGCATGACGCCAAGATCGGCGTCGCAGTCCTCGGTGAGGAACGCGACACCGGGAGTCGGCAGCACACCGAGCCGTACCACGTTGACGCCGGCGCTGGCCAGTCCTGCTACGACGGCGGCCTCGAGGAACTCACCTGACGCACGTGGATCGCGGCCGACTACCGCGAAAGGTGTATGTCCGTGAAACTCGCCAGTCTCGCCGAGTACGCGGGCCGCCGCGACGGAAAGGCTCAGCGCTAGCTCCGCGGTCAGCGCCTCGTTGGCCTTTCCGCGTACGCCATCGGTCCCGAAGAGACGGCCCACTGATCTTGTCCCGCAACTACCTCTTGCTGTACTGAGGGGCTTTCCGAGCCTTCTTCAGGCCGGCCTTCTTGCGTTCCTTGATCCTTGCATCGCGGGTCAGCAGGCCGGCCTTCTTGAGTGCGGCGCGGCTCGCCTCTGCATCGACGGCGTTCAGGGCTCTGGCAACGCCGAGCCGCAGAGCGCCAGCTTGACCGGTGACGCCGCCGCCATGGATGCGGGCAATGACGTCGTACGAGCCGGCAACCGCGGCCGCGGCGAAGGGTTCGGACACCAGTTGCTGGTGCACCTTGTTGGGAAAGTAGTCCTCCAGGTTGCGGCCATTGATGGTCCACTGTCCGCTGCCGGGCATGATGCGGACCCGGGCCACGGCCTCCTTACGACGGCCGGTTGCGGCGGCGGGCGCCACAACGGCTGGGCGTCCTGCAGGGCCGTGCGAGACCTGCGGCGTTGCCTCCGAACGGTAGGCGATCTCGCGGTCGTCCTCGACGAACGGGGTGAGCTCGTCCTCGTCGACCGTTTCGGTGGCGGTGTCAGTCACTGCAGCTGGTTCCTTGCTTTGGAGGTTTATGCGATGTTCTCGATGCGAGGCTACTGGGCGATCTGGGTGATCGCGTACGGCTTCGGTTGCTGAGCGGTGTGCGGATGCTCGGGTCCGGCGTAGACCTTGAGCTTCCTGATCAGCCGACGGCTGAGCTTGTTCTTCGGAAGCATTCCCCAGACAGCAAGCTCGACGGCCTTCCGCGGGTCGCGGTCGAGCAGTTCGCCGTAGGTCACCGACTTCAGGCCGCCGGGCCGGCCCGAGTGTCGACGGGCGAGCTTGTCGGTGCGCTTGTTTCCGGTGAGAGCGATCTTGGACGCGTTCACCACAATCACGAAATCACCGCCGTCGACATGAGGCGCGAAAGTCGGCTTGTGCTTGCCGCGCAGCAGCGTCGCCGCCGTCACCGCCAACCTGCCGAGCACGACATCATCGGCATCGATGACATGCCAGGACCTGGTGATGTCGCCAGGCTTCGGGCTGTAGGTGGACATAACCAGCTTCCGTTTTGACGCGAGCGAACTCTACTTCGGGTGAATGAAACCTTGTCGCATCCAAACCCAATCAGGGCGCGGCAATGGAGTGCGTTGAACGCAACAGCCGACTAGGTTACCTGCGCTGGATACCGCGGGTCAAAGTGGCGACACCAGGTATACGCCTCAGGGCGTCCTTGCCTGGCCAGGGTCGCCCATCTCCGTCCGCCGTGCAGCCTCCACGGCCGCCTCCTGGAGTTGCAAGCGGTAGGTCGCCCACTGATTCGCGGTCTGATCAGGGAGTTCCCCATTATTGTCGCCGGCCGCGCCGTCGATGAGCTCGCGGACGATGTCGGCATGTCCTGCGTGCCGAGCGATTTCTGCAGTGACGTGCACCATGATCTGCTGGAGGGTGATCTGCTGCCGCTCAGGAGGCGACCACCACGGAACTCGGCCTGGCGAATCGAGGGTAAGTGCCTCGATGGTGGCGTCTGCATGGACTGCTGCCCGCAGATACAGCGCGACAATCTCCTCTCGCGACTCCTCTGCCGTGGCCCACATGTCAGCGTTGGTCTCGGCGCCTTCGTCTAACCAGGGCAGCCGAATATGTGATGGCCGATCGAACACGTCCCCGAAGTAACCGAGTTCGATGCCGGCCACATGTTTGACAAGCCCGAGCAGATTGGTGCCGGTCCGGGTCATCGGCCATCGCACAGCACGCTCGTCGGCGCCATCCAACTTCGCCAGCAGCGCCGTGCGGTGTTTATCCAGATATTGGTGAATGATTCGCTTCTGGTCCATTCCGCCGAACTTAGCGGCCGGCAGATTCCTGCTCGGCGCCAGCACCATCCCAGTGGCCCAAATCATATGGCCCCCTACTATTCAGGCATCACGACCACGCGTAGGTTGTGCGCATGACCGATACGCCCACGGTTGAGCCCACCAAGGCTGATTCCTTGAGCATGCGTGACAACCGAACAGGCCGTGAATACGACATCCCGATCACTGACGGCACTATCCGCGCCGCGGATCTGAGACAGATCGGAGTGAAGGGCGAACCCGGCCTGGCCACGTATGACCCCGGATTCGTCAACACGGCCTCGTGCCGCAGTGCCATCACCTTCATTGACGGCGATCTCGGCATTCTGGAGTACCGCGGCTACCCCATCGAGCAACTAGCCGAGCAGTCCACCTTCCTCGAGGTCGCCTACCTGCTGCTGCACGGGGAGCTGCCGACCCAGGCGCAGCTGGACGAGTGGGTGCTAAGCATCACCTACCACACGTTCATCCACGAGAACCTCAAGCAGTTCATCGAGGGTTTCCGGTATGACGCACATCCCATGGGGATGCTGATGGCGACCGTCAGTGCGCTGTCGACGTTCTATCCGGCGGCGAGCAAGATCGACGACCCCGAGAACCGCATGCTGCAGATCACCCGCTTGATCGCCAAAATGCCAACCCTTGGTGCCTTTGCGTACCGCCATCAGCAGGGCAAGCCGTACGTGTATCCCGACAACTCGTTGTCTTATACCGCAAACTTCCTGGCCATGCTGTTCAAGATGAGCGAGCCCACCTACCAAGCTGACGAGCGGCTGGTGCACGCACTCGAGGTGTTGTTCATCCTGCACGCCGACCATGAACAAAACTGCTCCACGAACGCGGTACGGTCGATCGGCTCATCTCAGGTTGATCCGTACTCAGCTGTTGCCGGGGGGATCGCAGCGCTCTACGGGCCACTGCACGGTGGCGCCAACGAAGCTGTCCTGGCCATGCTGAAGCGGATCGGTACCACCGAGGACATTCCTGACTTCATTGCCGGGGTGAAAGACGGCAAAGAGAAGCTGATGGGCTTCGGGCATCGGGTCTACAAGAACTACGACCCACGGGCCAAGATCATCAAGAAGGCCTGTGACGATGTCTTCGAGGTCACCGGAGTCAATCCGCTGCTGAAGATCGCCCAGGAGTTGGAGAAGATCGCGTTGGAGGACGAGTACTTCGTCAAGCGCAAGCTGTATCCCAATGTCGACTTCTATTCCGGGCTGATCTACGAGGCATTGCAGTTCCCAGCTGAGATGTTCACCGTTTTGTTCGCCATCGGCCGCACGCCGGGTTGGCTCGCCCAATGGTCAGAGCTGGTGCAGGACAAGGAACAAAAGATCGCTCGACCAAAACAGGTCTACACCGGCATCCGAAGCAGGGACTTCGTCCCCATGAGCGAACGCTAGTTTTTGCGCTCTGCACCCGCACGCGGTGCAGGGAGCTCCGACGCTCGCAGAGCGCGTTACGCCGTCAGACGCCAGCTGCGCACGTGGTCCCAACGCATGTCCCGCCACCAGCTGCCCGTCCAGGTGTTGTGGGCGAAGCGATAGAGCATCACCGTGTCAGCTGTGAACGATGACGGTGAACTGACGCCCAGCCCGTTCACGTAGTTCTCCACTTCCTCCCGCAGATCGGCACGCACCCGAAATTCATGGGATGCCAGCGAGATGTGGGCCATCCAGCGATCCGGCTCGTACAGGTCCGGAGGCAACGTGCCACTGGGACCGACCAGCGGTCGGACGACCGAATCGACGGCACCGGCCAGAACGTTGAGCTGCCGGTTCGGGGTGCCGTCCACGGTCGACACGTCATAGGCGATTGCGGAATCCGCCAAGCGCCGCACGCCAACATTGTGCACAGTGAACGCCGGCACTCGGCGCAGCACGAAACCGATGAGCTGCATCAACTCGGCCAGCGGAACAACGACCGGCAGGCTTCCTGCCAGGGTGATATGGGGCGGGAACGCGCCCGCCGAGACAAACCCGTACTGCGCTCGCAGCAGGCTGGTGATCTGTGTCACGGCCGCGCATGTCTTGGGGTCCGGCCTCAGAAACACCCCAAAGCGAAACTG
>JAJTCL010000163.1 GCA_021323255.1 Propionibacteriaceae bacterium
CGAAGATCTCAAAACGTTCATGCTCAGCCAGGGAGCAGACACCCCATGATCATTGGTTTTCGCGCGCAATGAACGCACACAGAACGTCCAGCGCGACCACGGGTAGGAACGGCACATAGACGCGAGATAGGTAGCCAGATGTCCGGCCCACGCGCCAACCGCGATCGTGCCGTACGTGAAGACAGCTGCGGCGTAGACCGACACTGTCATGATCAGGGTCCGAGCCAGTTGTGTCACCTGCGGCGAGCGAAAACCACATGGCTTCTCCCCGTCGAGTCGAGTCGGCCCGAAGCACCGGACCGGACCACATGGGCTCGCCTAGTCGCCCAATTAAGCGGCGTATTTATCACCGCGAACAACGAGTGTGGATCTATGCCAACTTCAGTCCGCGCTCCAGTCGCTCACGGTAGAGGTCCACGCTCTCGCGCAGAGCCTTCAGAATATACGGGGGAAACTCCATGCCCTGCTTGTGAGCCCACAGCAGCCTGTTCTCGACTCGCCCCACCTCGCGGGCATACCCCTCAAGATCGCGGTCAAGACCGAGGTCAACGATCACCGCGCCCATGTCGGCCTTGAAGTTCTTCATCTGGTTGGTGCCGACGAGGTGATATGACTTCTCGCGCATGACTCGGGTCAGGAAGAGCTGCCAGGGCCTGAGCACCTTGTCCTGGATCATCGCGGTCGCCGACATTTGATAGAACGCGAAGTGTCCCGGCTCCTGCTGCTTGATCGGGGTGATGATCGTTTCCGAAATAGCGGTCTCGTCGAGGTGCTGCATCCCGCGGTTGATGTGGTTGTACGCGAGCACCGCTTGCCGTTCCGTGCTGGCGCCGGTGAGGAAATACATCAATCTTGCGATGTCCTGAATCGGCTTCAGGTGAGCCAGTGCCCCCAAGATTCTGATCGGGAACGATACGTCGAGGTGAGGTTTGGCTGGGGCACGACCAAGATCTTGCTGGAGCCGGTCCAAGATCAGTCCATGCTGGATTTCCTGCGGTTGCCACACGTCGGCATAGAAGGTCTTGTTGGTCTCGTCGGCATCGGGCAGCAGGACGAGGAGCTCCAAAACATTGCGGTCGACTTCCAGCTCAACTCGCGCGAGATAGTCGATAACGTGCCCGAACTTCTTGGCGACAAGTCCCGGCCGCTTGATCGTTCGATCAACCGAATCCAAAGGGATCGGCGGGTAAAGCTCACCCAACCGCTGAACGTGTTCAGCGATCTTTTTTTGGGTGATGTGTTGCCGGGGCATACTCGTCATTTTAAAGATCCGCCGTGCGCGTTGAAACAGTTAGGTAGCCATACCGAATCGTGTGGGGGACGCTCGGCCGGTGTCCGGAGCGCTCAGCCGAAACATGTGGCTGCCGCGCGGGGCGGCTAGATCAAGACGACCAGCAAGATGACGATGAGGAGGATGGCGACAGCCACTCCTCCCACGACGGCGGCGGTCAACATCCCTGGTGGTCGCGACTCGGACAGTTCGCCGGGCTCCCCGCTTGAGTTCGCGACGATCGCCGGACTCGAGTGGGTCGGTAGCGGTGGCAGCCCGTCAACGACGGGCACCAGCTCACCGAGACGCTTCGCCGCGAAGAGAAGGTCCAGCCGCGCTCGATAGTCATCCTGGTCCAAGGTCCCCGCTGTGTAGGCCGCATTGAGTCGGGCGCTGAGCCGATCGCGTTCCGCGTCGGTCACTGGAGCGTCGGGGGTGCTCCGGTACGGGGAGGAGATCGGCAGGTTACTGCTCACCACTCCAGGCTACTCGGCGCATGTGCTGACATTCAGCCACGGGAGAAGCCAGACTATGCGCATGGTGACGGCGACCGACGTGACCTTCCTGACCGTGGCGATCTATCTTCTCGATCTTGGGATCAAGATCGTAGCCCTGGGCTTGGTGCCGGAGGGACGACGTCCATCATCGGCTACGGCTTGGCTGTTGCTGATCTTGTTTCTTCCGATCATCGGCCTCCTGGCATTCTGGTTGATCGGCAGCCCATTCGTTGACCGGGGCCGCCGTCGCCAGCAGGCTGCCGCCGGCGAGGTGATCAGCAGCGCACTCACCGCGGAAACCAACGATCTCTTGCCCGTCCCCGCCGGGTCCACGCTCAATACGCTCGTGGTCCTCAAGCGGCGGCTGGGGTGGCTGCCCTCTGTTGGCGGCAACACGGCCGACCTCTTCAGCGACTACAACGAGTCGATCGCGGCCATGGCACGCGAGGTCCGCACCGCCGAACGAACGTGCACGTCGAGTTCTACGCACTCAAATGCGTGCGAGCAGAGCGAGCTCAGGCCCCAGCGGCGAGCTGTGTTCATGAGCTGGGACGCTACGACCGGTGACTTCTTCGAAGCACTCGCTGAGGCCGCCGCTCGTGGGGTGAAAGTGCTGCTGTTGTTCGATCACATCGGCACCTACCGCATTCCTGGGTATCGGGGCATGATCAAAAAATTGCAGCAGACCGCAATCGAGTGGTACCCGATGTTGCCGATCCAGCCACTGAAAGGCAAATGGCGGCGCCCCGACTTGAGGAACCACCGCAAGATCGTCGTTGTGGACGGCCGGGTGGCATTCGTGGGGTCGCTGAACATGATCGACGCCAGCTACCACAATCCCAAGCATGAGCGAGCTGGACGGAGGTGGCGCGAGCTGGTTATGGAGCTCAACGGGCCAGTGGTTTTCTCACTCGACATCGTCTTTGCCACCGACTGGTACATCGAGATGGACGAGGTGCTTCGTGATGTGCGGCCTCATCCAGAGCAGGTGGAACCAGGAGATGTGGTGTGCCAGGTGGTGCCAAGCGGACCGGGCTTCCCGGATGAAAACAACCTTCGATTGTTCAACTCGTTGATTTATCCCGCGCAACGCCGACTCTCGATCACCAGCCCATATTTCGTGCCCGATGAGTCATTGCTATACGCGATCACGACTGCTGCGCAGCGTGGCATCGATGTCGAGCTCTTCGTTGGTGAGCAGGGTGATCAGTTCATGGTCCACCACGCGCAGGCTCTTACTACGAAGCGCTGCTGAGAGCGGGAGTCAAGATCTATCTCTACCCTGCCCCGTTCGTGTTGCACTCCAAGCACTTCTCCGTGGATGACGACGTCGCTGTCATCGGCTCGAGCAACATGGATATTCGATCCTTCAATCTGGACTTCGAGGTTTCGGTGATGTGCGTCAGCCGCTCGCTGACAACGGCCAGCGCCAGGTCGAAGATAACTATCGCCTCATGTCCCACGAGCTCACGCTCGAAGAGTGGGCCTGCAGGCCGCTGCCGAAGCGCTACCTGGACAATGTCATGCGCTTGACGTCGGCTTTGCAGTAGGCGTCTTGCCAGGGTCAATGATTTCTGGGAGCCCGAACTGGGCGAACAGCGCGGTATCGAAGAAGCAACCCACGTGGGCAACGCCCTTGTCCGTCAGGGTCAGCACCTGAAGCTGGAAAGCCTGGTGCGTCCCATCTGGCTGCTTCATGTAGAGCCCAAATGCCGGCTGCCCGTTTGCGGATGTCCGCACCATGATCTGGTCGCCAGGCCGCTCAGCCGGACAATGCGTCTCGATGAGATGTCCGATAGCGGTCGATCCTTCGTACCAGCCAAGGTATGGAGGCATCTCCCAGACCGCGTCCTCTGCCAGCAGCTCCACGATCCGCTCGACGTCGTAGTTCTCGAAGGCGGTCACATAGTCGGCGAGCAACTCCTTCGCGTGCTCATCGTCGAGCGGCTCGTCGGGGCCTTCTGGGTCGAGCTTGTGCACCTGCGCCCTGGCGCGCTGCAAACTGCTGTTCACAGCGGCGGTCGACATGTTCAACAGCTCCGCCACTTCGCTGGCCTGCCACGCGAGGACATCACGCAAGATCAGGATCGCCCGCTGCGGCGGCGTGAGATGCTGCAGAGCTGCAATGAACGCCAGTCGAACACTCTCTTTGTCGACAACTTCAGCAGCCGGATCATCGGCGGACCCGCCCCACACCACAGAGTCGGGCACCGGCTCCAGCCAGGTCACCTCAGGTCGAGAGTCCAACGCACCGTATGGATCCGAACTGGGCTGGCCGAAGCCCGTCGGCATCGGCCGGCGCGCCCGGCCATCGAGCGCGGTGAGGCAGACATTGGTTGCGATGCGGTACATCCAGGTACGCACCGATGAGCGGTTTTCAAAGCTGTGAAAGCCCCGCCATGCCCGCAGATAGGTCTCCTGGACCAGGTCTTCCGCGTCATGGATCGAGCCCGCCATGCGATAGCAATGGACTGTCAATTCCCGGCGCAGCGGCTCGACAAGAGACGCGAAAACATCGTCGTCAACGGCAACAGTCATGCCTGCGAACTTACCCGCTCCATTTTTTGGAGCTGCTCGCGCATCGCGCTTGGGATCCGCCGCCGTCGTCGTCGCTCGCAAAGGAAACTACGCCTCCGCTCGCTCCTCCTCCGCGCGGCGGCGCGCGATTCCCGACGCTCGCAGCTCTAAGGCGGTGTGGTGCGCGGCGAAGGCGAGCAGATCGGCCCATTCGGCCACAATGAGGGAGGTCGGCTTGCCGAGCCCATGACCCGTCGAGACCTCGATCCTGGTCAAGATGGGCTGATCACCGGCCTGAGCATGCTGCAAGGCGGCGGTGAATTTGTGACTGTGCAGGGGCACCACACGATCATCATGATCGCCGGTAAACACCAGAGTTGCTGGATAGCTGATTCCAGTGCGGACGTTGTGCAACGGCGAGTACGCCAGCGTCTCGGCAAACTGCTCGGGGTCTTCCGGGTTCCCGTAATCGGAGATCCATGCGGCTCCGATGGTGAAGAGATGGAAGCGCAGCAAGTCCAAGACACCGACCGCCGGCAGCGCCGCCGCTGCCAGATCGGGGCGTTGCGTGAGCACTGCTCCCACGAGCAAGCCACCATTGCTGCGGCCGTGTAGCGCAAGCTGTTGGGTGGTCGTTACTCCGGTTTGTCTGAGGTGCTCGGCAACTGCGACGTAGTCATCGAAGACGTTCTGCTTGTGCGCCAGTCGACCGGCCTCATACCAGGCCGTGCCGAACTCTCCCCCGCCCCGCAGATTGGCGATCGCCAGCAGGCCACCAGCAGCCAACCAGCATGGCCACCCCGGTCGATAGTCCGCGAGGATTGGGACCTTGAACCCGCCGTAGCCGTACAGCAGGGTCGGCTGGGGCCGAGACCGGTCGACATCGGCTGGGCGAATCAGGAAGTACGGCACCGGCGTACCGTCCTTGCTGATCGCCGTACGTCGCTCCATCACAGTCGGCGGGGCCTCAAAGGCTTCCTCGGCCGGCCGCAGCAGTCCGGCGAGCGAGGTCGCAGCGGCTGAGCTGGTCTCGATCAGGTAGCTGTGCGTCGGTGAGGTGACTGATGAAAGTCCTATGAACGCCTCGGGATCGCCACGCTTGGCGTTCAGGCCGACCACCGCACCCCCTACCACCTCGACCTGCTGCGCTGACGAGCCGTCCAGGTTCACCCGAATGATCTGAGGCTGGGCGTCGGCGAGGTACACCAGGATGAACCCGTCGCCGGCTGCCCTCGCGTCCAGCAGCGTGTGCTCGGACGCGGCGATCACCTCGTGGCAATCGAGCTCTCCACTGCCGATGAAGGATTCAAGATCGACAGCGACCAGCCGGCCGGCCTCGGCGTCCAAATCCGTTCGAAGATAGAGCGTCGCACCGTCGGAACCGGTCAACCCGAATTCGGCGACCACTTCGTCGATGATCTTGATCGGACTGCCGAGCTCACAGCGTTCGCCGGAGATGATCGGATAGACCCACAGTCGGTTCTTGTTCTCGGTCCCTTTCACAATGCTGACCACCAGATAGCGGTCGTCGTCGGTAACCTCGCCCCAGCACATCAGCTGATCGTTCTCAGGGAACTCCATGATCACGCTGTCCTGATCTTGAGAGTCGCCGATGCGATGCAGCCGCAACTTGGGTCCTGCGAGGGCAGCAGTCTGGGTACCGTCGGGGTCACTTTCATGATCGAAATGGGTGTAGACATAGGAGCGGTGGTCTGGCAACCATTCCGCCTGGGAGAACTTGGTCTGGATCAGCGCGTCGCCCACCTCCTCGCCGGTGGTCAGGTTCAGTAGCCGAAATGTCGACCAATCGCTGCCTGCTTCGCTGATCCCGTACGCCACCAACTGACCGTTACCGCTCACTGTCAAGCTGGCCAACGAGCTGGTGCCGTCGTCGGAGAAAGTATTGGGATCGACCAGTACCCTGCCACCGGCCAGCAACTCAGCCAACGATGAGGCGACGTAGGTCACGTCCTGGTTCTGGCTGCCATCGTTTCTGCTGACGAAGTAGTGCCCGGCACGTTT
>JAJTCL010000164.1 GCA_021323255.1 Propionibacteriaceae bacterium
CCGAGCTCATCCCCATTTCCGAACACAACCGCGTTCTGATGGCGATGCACAAGGCGATGCGTGCCGACAGTCAGCGCCTTATCGCCGCCGCGGCAGCGCTGCCCGATGGTGACACGGGCGCCGCAGCGGCACTCGGCCGCGCCTTTGCGGCCATCGTCGGTCTGATCCACGACCACCACTGGACCGAGGACGACGTGATGTACCCGTTCCTGCTGGACCGGGTGAAAACCTTCGAGCACGACGCGATCCGGCTGGAAAACGACCACGTCGAGCTCGACGCAGCGATGGCCCGGATCAACGCCCGGTTTCGGCTGCTCGCTCATCAGCTCAGCCCCGCGCTCTGGCAGGACACGCGAAGCCACCTGCTGGACGAGGCGGCAGCCTTCAACCGCGTGCTGGTCGACCACCTCGACCGCGAGGAGGACCTGGTCATCCCCCCATTCGAATCGATGATCTCCGAGGCAGAGCAGCACACCCTGCAGAAGGAGGAGGCCACGCTCGCCACCTACCGCCACATGCGCCTCGCCGTGCCCTGGGTGCTGGCAAACGCCACTCCCGAAGAGGAGAAGTACCTGCGCACGACCGCTCCCCGGCTGCTCGGCGTCATCCAAGATCGGGTCTGGGAGCCGCAGTTCGTGCGCCTCATGGCACCGCTATACGGATCGGCCGATACCTGACGCCCTGGCCTACAGCCACCCCAAAGAATGTCGTTCCCACCGTACTTCGGCAGCTTCTGACCACGACCACCATCCGGGCAGGCGTTGATCTGGGCCGACTTGGCCGCGACCGCGCGCGGGCCGGCAAGAATGCGGGAACCCACGACGATCGGCCCGGTAACGTTTGCCCAAACGTAAGGAAATGGCCTCATGTCGCTGGTGAGAAGGTATCCCGTCACGGCGTTCTTCGTGCTGGCCTGCGCACTCTCGTGGTGGCCGTGGATCCTCTATTCCTTCGACATCGTGCCGAACCCGATTGTGGGCTTCGGGCCTTTCCTGGCGGCGCTGATCGTGCTGGCGCTTACCGAAGGCAAGAGCGGCGTAGTGGGGTTATTGCGACGGATGGTGCGCTGGCGCGTAGGGCTCCAGTGGTACGCCGTGGCGCTCCTGCTTCCCATCCTGGTCACCCTGGCTGCGGCAGCGCTCAACATCTACCTGCTGGGCGCTCAGCGCACCTCCACAGCGGCAGACTTGGGTGGCTGGTCGATCCTCTTGCAGACGTTTTTGCTGTGGCTCTTGATCCCTGGCCTCGCGGGCACTTGGGAGGAGCCGGGCTTCAGAGGGTACGCCCTGCCACGGCTGCAGTTCCGATACTCGGCACTCCTAGCCAGCCTGATCCTAGGGGTGCTGTGGGCCTTCTGGCACCTGCCGTTCGTGGTAACCGGGGAGGACACCTGGATTGACGCCATCTTGTTCACCATCGAATGGTCAATCGTCTACACCTGGCTGTTCAACAACGCCAAGGGAAGTGTGTTGATCGTCATGCTGTTCCACAACATGAACAACACCTTCAGCGGGTTTGTCGGCCAGATGTTCTCCGGAGCAGACTCGGTGAACCAGGCGTGGCTGCGCCTAGCGCTCTGGGGTGTGGTGGCGATCGTCCTGGTCGTTGTGTACGGCTCCCAGCACCTGTCGCGCAAGCATTCAAAGCAGGTGGAACCGGCACAGCCTGAAGTATCTGCGGCGGCCAGCGAATGATGACTAGAGGGCGGCTGATCGAGGCCGAACGGCGTCCGTTAACCCCACATGCCCCTCGGTCGCATAGAACAGCCAGGCATCTTTCAAGATCAAATGCGCTTTGACTAGCACTTTTTGCCGTGGAGCTTAGGGGACTCGAACCCCTGACCTCTTCCATGCCATGGTGGCCTGGGCAGCGCGGGCTGTGGGCTGCGAGCGTTGATGAACCGCCCGGACGTACAGGCGCCACCTCCGTTCAGCCCGGGAGCCCCTCAGTTTGCCCCACACGGCTCGAACCGCGACCGAGGCAATCGGAGCTGCCATTCTCAGCTTGGGAAGCCGGTGAACCCACAGTCAGGTGGTGTTTTTCAGGCGCAGAGTTGGCTTTTTGAGGGCCCGCTTGGTGGCTTTTCCGGAGGGCCGGGGCCCATGGGGCCGGAGCAGTTGATCAAGACGGCCACCGGCCAACGTCGCCGACGCTTAAGGGATGAGGCCCGCAGCCGCCGCCAATGGCGACACCTGTGCTGCGATCGGGCGGGCTGCTGGCCCTCGGCGGGTGCTCCCGGGGTCAGCGGAGCAGCGCAGTGGTTAGCATTTCGGTCACCACCGCTGCCATCGCTGGGTTTGTCCAGCTTCGTCGGGGGTGTGATCACCAGGTACGGCTCCGGGGCTGAGCAGTCCGAAGATGACGTCGGTTGCCGCTACGACCAACAGTCCGGGTTTGAGTATTCCGATACCGGCTCGGGGCCAGCTCGTCGACTCCGGCGGCAATATCCTCGCGATCGGGCTGCTGCATGCGTGCTTCAACGCCTCGGAGCAGATGAGCGGGGTGCCCGCGGGTGGCAGTACGCGCTGATCATGCTCACCCTGGCTGTGATGGTGATCGCCCGTTGCCTGGCCATTCTGTCCCCGGCGGGTTTGCCCCAGCGTGGTCGCAGACCCAGCGACCATGCTAGGGCCCCGAGCTTGTCGGGCAGATAGGGACACCAATTCGAGCTGCTCTACCGCAACGATGCACGGCAAGTCGCTACGCGGCCGGGGTGGCGCTGAACAGCCAGGGTGCGGATGCTCAAACTGTCTTAGAACCTGCCAGGTCTTCTCACAGTGGTTCGAGCTAGGTGATCTGAAATGCGAGAGCCGTCCGGCGTCGGTACACCGGACCGTATCGCTTGTCGACCAACCACTGAAATGTCGGCGAGACCTGTTGGTTGAACATGGCACGTTCGGTTTGATTCATCCCGTCGGCCATCCACACCAGTCCGGTACCGGCCAGGACGAACGAACCCCAGTTGCGTACCTCCCGGCGAGACAACGCGGACCAGTCTCGTTCCGTGAGAGCCCGCATCACGCGCGGCATAACCTCGGTCTCTTCGTGCTCGAGGTGGGGAAGCAGCACGCCACTGAGTTCGACGAGCGCCTGCCTGAGGTCGTGGGCGGCTGAAGGATCAGCGGTGGCCGCATACTGTCGTGCGGCCGCCCGAGTCGTGATGATGGCTCCGGCAACGGAGGCGTGCTCGGCCTCCATCATGTCCAGTTGAGAACTGAGGTCAGGGGCGCGGCGTCGGACGAGTGGCCACAGACCGATGTCTTCACCGGTGTGGTGATGGTGAAGCAGATCAAGTACCAGACCCACATGCTCGGCGAGCGCCGCCCGCTGTGCTGACGAGGGATGCCTCGAGACGGTCAGCGAGCCGATCACACGTTGCAGGTCCCGACGGAGCGCTGCATGGAAGAGCCGGTTCATGAATTCCATGTCAGTACGCACAAGGCCACCTCCAAACCAATCGACTGCTCACGCTATTGAGCGAGCGCAGCGGTCGAACCGGCGAAATCGCCGGGTGTGGCGGAATGGCGCGGAGGGCCGGTGCTCGGCAATCATGGGCAGCGACGACGGGACGACCACAGTTGTGTCGAGGTTGCTGATCTGATGCTGTATGGAAGGGACGTCGAACGGTCCGCGATCACCGCACTGCTTGATGGCGCGCGCGCCGCCCGCGGCGGCGTACTGGTGCTGCGGGGGGGCCCCGGCGCGGGCAAGTCCGTACTTCTCGATGATGCCGTTGCTGCTGCCGCGGGTATGCGGGTACTCCGCGCGACAGGTGTTGAGTCGGAGTTTGAGCTGCCGTTTGCCGCGCTGCACCAGCTGTTCAGACCTGTGCTGAGCTACATGGATCGGCTTCCGGCGCCGCAGGCGAGTGCGCTGGGGATTGCGTTCGGTCTGATGGCGAACGGCAAGGACACCCGCTTTTTGGTGTCGCTTGCCGCTCTTGGGATGCTGGACGAGCTGGCGAGAGCATCGCCGGTGCTCTGCGCAATCGATGACGCTCAGTGGTTGGACGATGCGTCGGCCACTGCTCTTGAGTTTGTGGCCCGTCGGGTGGACGCGGACCGGATAGTGTTGCTTTTTGCCGCCCGCGACGGTGAGGTGCGTCGATTTTCCGCATTGGGGCTGCCAGACCTGCGTGTCGACGGGCTGGATGCCGAAGCGGGTGGGCAGCTGCTCGCCGAACGCGTCGGTGTTGCGATTCCGCTCGAGGTGCTTAGCCGTCTGATGGAGGCAACCGGCGGTAACCCGCTCGCGCTGGTCGAGTTGCCCTCGTTGATCACTCCGGTCCAGTTTTCTGGTCGGGAACCGTTGCCGTGGCCGCTGCCGATGACGGATGCTGTCCAGCGCATTTTCGTGCAGCGGGTCCGCCGCCTCCCCGAGCACACACAACGGCTGTTGCTGGTGGCTGCCGCTGACGAGACGTGCCGCCTGGCCACGGTGTTGGCGGCGGCGGCGGAGCTGGGTGTTCCAGCTGCGGCGCTCGACCCGGCGGAGCGGGCTGATCTGATCGCGATTCAATCTGGGCAGCTTGCGTTTCATCATCCGTTGGTGCGGTCGTCGATCTACCAATCGGCCAGTGACGCCGAGCGGCGCGGCGCGCACCGTGCACTCTCTGAGGTTCTCACCAAAGAGGCTGACGTCGACCGGAGAGCATGGCACCTCGCCTTGGCGACCGTACGGCCGGACGAATCTGTGGTGCAGCTTCTTGAGCAGACCGCCGCACGCGCGAGGCGGCGCGGTGGCTTTGAAGCGGCTTGCATGGCTTTGGAGCGGGCGGCAGAGTTGACCGCCCAGCCCGAGGCGCGTGCCGGCCGGCTGGCCGCTGCGGGCCAATCCGCGTGGCAGGCGGGCCAGCTCGTCCGGGCCGCCGGGTTGCTGGAGGAGGCGCGGCGGCTGACCGCTGATCCGATTCTGGGCGCGGATGTGGATCAACTCCGGGCGTGGATCGAACTCAGCATCGGGTCGGACATGTTGGCGAGGCGTCTGTTGATCGATGCCGCGAAGGAGATCGCAGACATCGACCCGGATCGGGCGCTGGAGATGCTGGCCGCCGCCGCAGAGGCTGCCTGGATCGCCGGCGACCCCCAAGCTGGAGCCGAGTTGGGCCAGGTCGCCGCTCGGTTGCCTCCGGCCGACACGCCGCGGGGCCGGTTCCTGACCCACCTCGTCAAGGGCTTCGTCGGCCTCCTCAACGGAGGCGTGGCCCGCCCGGTGCGTGCGCTCCGTGACGCGATGGATCTTGCCGGCGAGCCCGACCCGGACCTCGTCGTACGCGCAGGGCATGTGGCCTTCTATCTGGGTGACGACGATGCGGCGTACCGACTCAATGCTCAGACGGTGGCCGCGGCGCGCACCACCGGCGCCATCGGCGATCTGCTGTTCGCCTTGCCACGGCTGGCGCTGGCCGAAATCCTCACCGGACGGTGGTCGGCGGCCGAGGTCAGCGCAGATGAGGCTGAGCGGCTCGCGCGGGAGACGAGGCAACCGGGCCTGCGTGGGGTGTCGCTTGCGTGGCTTGCTGTGCTCGCGGTTTTGACAGGGAACGAGGAGCGGTTCCAGTCGCGCGTGACGAAGGCCGAGGAACTGGCCGGCACCCACGCCCTCGGAGTCTTCGACGCGCAGGTCCGCGACGCGCTGCATTGGGCCCGAGGGTTGCGCGAGCTCACGGCAGGCAACCAGGAGTCCGCCGTGACTTGGTTCTCCGCGATGACGCATCCCGCCGTGGCGGGCATGGCGGCGGCGTTGGATCGTATCGAGGCGGCGATACATAGCGGCCGTCGCGACGAAGCGTTGGAATGGTTGGACCGACTCGACGCCTTCGCCACGCATACCGGCATCGCTTCCGAACAGGCCCGCGTTGCGCACTGTCGCGCCCTGCTGGCAGAAGGTGAGACCGCACGTAGTCTCTTCGAGGAAGCGCTCACTCTGCATGCGCAATCCCGGCGGCCGTTCGAACGCGCCCGCACCGAGCTGGCCTACGGCGAGTTCCTGCGCCGGGGCCGCCGACGAGTCGAGGCACGAACCCACCTGCAGGCTGCCCTTGACAGGTTCGAACAACTCGACGCCCGTCCGTGGGCGGAGCGGGCCCGGCTTGAGCTTCGCGCCGCCGGCCGAACCGCGCGCAAACGTGACCCGTCGACCTTGCTGCAATTGACTCCTCAGGAGGTTCAGGTGGCGCGGTGTGTCGCCCGCGGCCTGCACACCCGCGAAGTCGCGGCGCAACTGTTCCTAAGCACCCGTACGGTCGACTTCCACCTCCGCAACGTGTTCACCAAGCTTGGTATCACC
>JAJTCL010000165.1 GCA_021323255.1 Propionibacteriaceae bacterium
AGCAGCCAGGTGTGGCTGATGCCACATAACCCCGCCTACGACCCGATTGACGGGAATCTCGCCACCATCTTGGGCAAAGTCGTCGCTGTGCTGCGTCGAATCTGACCGAGATGCGGGCCGGCGTTAGAGCATGCTGGGTTCGCTGGTTGCCATTTCCATGGTGAAGCGGGCAACAGCGCGAAGCTTGTTCGAGACGTCGAGAGCCGCGACCTTGTAGGCCTCTGACAACGTTGGGTAGTTCATGACGGTGTCGACGAGATAGTCGACCGTGCCACCGCAGCCCATGATCGCTTGGCCAATGTGTACTAGCTCGGTGGCATTACTGCCGAAGACGTGTACGCCCAAGATCTCCCGCGTGTCGGCATGCACAATCAGCTTCAACATGCCGTAGGAGTCGCCGATGATCTGGCCGCGCGCCAGTTCGCGATAACGAGAAATGCCGACCTCGAAGGGAACCGACTCACGGGTCAGCTCTCCCTCCGTCTTCCCACAGAACGAGATCTCCGGAATCGTATAGATGCCAATGGGCTGTAGTCCGTGGAGTTCGTTTGCAGGCTCATGGAAGGCGTGCGCCGCGGCGAGTCGGCCCTGGTCCATGGAGGTAGCGGCGAGGGCTGGGAAACCGATCACATCGCCCACGGCGTAGATGTGTGGCACCTCGGTTTGATAGTGCTCGTTCACCACGAGCCGTCCACGGTTATCAGCCTTGAGGCCGGCAAGATCGAGATTCAGTTTGGCCGTATTGCCCTGCCGACCTGCAGAGTGCATGACTACCTCAGCGGCGATCTTCTTGCCTGAGGCAAGGGTCGTGATCGTGCCACGGCCGGAGCTTTCAACAGAGGAAACCTCCTCACCGAAACGGAAGGACATGGTGTGGTCGCGGAGGTGGAACTTCAAGGATTCGACGATCTCCGGATCGCAGAAGTCGAGCATGTTGTCGCGCTTCTCGACCAACGTCACTCGGGTGCCGAGGGCAGCGAAGATCGAGGCGTATTCCACACCGATGACACCGGCCCCGACCACGACCAATGAGCCCGGCACAGTGTCCAGCGTGAGGATCTGGTCTGAATCCAGCACACGCACGTCGTCGAAGTCGACGTTCGGCGGATGGGCCGGCATCGTACCGGTTCCGATCACGATATGGTCCGCGGTCAGGGTGCGAAGCGCCCCCAGGCCTTCGATCTCGACCGTGAGTGTGTGCGGGTCGAGGAAGCTCGCATGTCCCGCCACCAGTTCGATGTGGTTACGCATCAGCTGAGAACGGATGACCTCGGTTTCGCGACCGACCACATGTTGTTGCCGGGCAAGCAGGTCGGAGATGGTGATCTCCTCCTTGACCCGGTAGCTGGCTCCGTAGAGGTCACGAAGCTGCATACCGGTCAGGTAGAGGACCGCCTCCCGCAGTGTCTTGGACGGGATTGTGCCAGTGTTGACGCAGACGCCGCCGACCATCGACTTACTGTCGATGACGCACACCTTGTGACCGAGCTTGGCGGCCATGATTGCCGCCTTCTGACCGCCAGGACCCGAACCGATGACTGCCAGGTCGAAATCGTACGTGTGCTCCATAGCGCAAGCGTGCCAGAGGATTGGGACCACCGCTAGGTGCGGTCCCGGGCGCCTACGCCTCGTGCAAACCTCGGTGGAGTCGACGCCTCACGGCTGCCCGGAGAGGCGACGGAGGGCCTGGATGGCCACCTGCCGATCAGTGGTTTGCCACATGTCGGGCATGGACGCCTTCAGGAAGGTGCCATAGCGCGCGGTGACCAGACGCGGATCGAGTACGGCCACCACTCCCCTGTCGCTGAAGCGACGGATCAGTCGGCCTGACCCTTGGGCCAACAGCAGGGCGGCGTGGCTTGCGGCGATCTTCATGAACCCATTTCCACCCGCCTCGGCGACGGCGCGCTGCCGGGCAACGGTCAGCGGCTCATCCGGGCGAGGGAAGGGAATCCGGTCGATGATCACGAGCTGGCAGGTGGCACCCGGTACGTCGACTCCCTGCCACAGCGACAACGTGCCAAACAGGCTTGCCGTCTCCTCCTGAATGAACCGCCGCGTGAGTTCAGGCAACTGCGCATCGCCCTGGCACAGAATCGTCAACGCCGGCAGCCGCTTCCGGGCGTAGACCGCCGCAACCTCGGCGGCCTTGCGCGAGGAAAAGAGCCCGAGCGCCCGTCCACCGGAAGCGTCCAGCAGTTCGGCTATCTCGGCTATCGAGGCATCAGACAATCCATCCCGACCAGGCGGTGGCAGCGACCGGGCGATGTACAAGATGCCCTGGCGGCGGTACTCAAACGGCGAGCCGACATCAAGGCCGCGCCAGGGAACGGCCTCCTCCTCTACCTCACGGACTGTTGGCCCGTCTTGTTCCGGATCCCTCGCTGGAGGCACCAGCTCGATGCGCTCGTTCCCTTTCAGCCCGACACTGGCGGCAATCGGAGTGAAGTCGCCGCCCAGCTTGAGCGTTGCCGAGGTCAGCACGGCTGTGTGCTCACCGAAGATGCGGCCTCGCATCAGCCCTGCCACCGACAATGGGGACACTCGCGCCTCGCGGCCGAAACGGTCACGATCGGCCACCCACACCACGTCGGACTTGGCGAGCGTCGCCATCCGCTCTGCGATGTCGAAGATCTCCTTGACTGCTGCCGCTGTCTGCCGTCTGCTGCTGTCCTGGCTGTCCTCCGCGGTCAGTGCGCTCACTGCGGTCCGGGCGGCATTGCGCACCGCGACACAGGCGGTGACAAACGAAGAATCTGGATCCTCGATGCGCTCCAGCGGCGCATTCTCCAGCGCAGTGCGAAATGTCTTGGCCGACTCCAGCAACTCCAGTGCAACCTCATCCTCGAGGAAGGTCAGTGCCCGCCGGCCTACCCGCTCGATCATCTGCGGGCTCAGCTCAGCTGAGGCGGCGCCGGTCACCCGGGACACCAGTTCGTGAGCCTCGTCGATGATCACAGCACTGTGCTCTGGAAGAGCCGTGCCGCCATGCATGGCGTTGATCGCGAGTAACGCATGGTTGGTGACCACGAGGTCGGCCGCGCGAGCCGCGTCTCGTGAGCTCTCCACGAAGCACTCGTCACCGTACGGGCAGCGCTGCGCACCCAAGCACTCCCGAACCGGCACCGAGACCTGCGCCCAAGCTCGTTCAGTGTGGGACGGCGCGTCATCCCGGTCGGCCAGGCCACCTCCTCGAGCCTGCTCCTCAGCCCACGACCGTATTGCCAGCACCTCCGCACTCAAAGCTGACTCCGGCGTATTCTGCGGCGCTGATCTGATGCTGTCGATCAGATCGCCTTCCGGAATGAGAGCTTCCTGGTCCTGCGCAGTACCGTCCCGCAGCCGGAGCAGACAGACGTAGTTGGTGCGACCCTTGAGGATTGCATGCTGCGGTCGATGGCCAGTGACCGACTCGACTGCAGCCGCCGCGGCCGGAATGTCATTGTTGGCCAGCTGGCTTTGCAGAGCCAATGTCGCGGTTGCCACGACGATCCGCTTGCCGGGGTGCCGGACCAGCCACAGCAAGGCCGGAGCGAGATAGCCAAGCGACTTGCCGGTGCCAGTGCCGGCTTGGACCAAGAGATGGTGGCTCGTCTCCAAGCACTCCGCAATGGCGTCGGCCATCTCCACTTGGCCGAGCCGTTCGGTGCCGCCGATCGCCTTGACCGCGGCCGCGAGCACCTCGCGGTGGTCCACCTCAAGGCTGCTGGAGGCCTTGATCGCTCGGGTCACTGCAGAACTCTAGTCACGTCCTGCAGCTGCAGCCATGATTACTCAGTCGCGTCTCGCCGGGTCACTGATCGCCAGCTCATACGGCGCCAGCTCCGCGGCGAGCGGAGGATTGACGCGAGCGACGATCAGAGTGCCCGCGGCCGTGTGTTCGGTGCTGAGAAACTCGCCAGTCTGGTGGATGCGGTTGACCAAGTCACCCCGCTCGTACGGGATGAGTGCCCGAATCTTGATCTCAGGCCGCGGCAGCAGCGACTCGATGCTCGCCCGGAGCTCCTCCATGCCCTTACCGGTGCGCACGGACACGAACATCGCCTCCGGATGACTGGCCTGCAGCATGGTGAGTGCATCGACGGGGGCCCGGTCCACCTTGTTGATCACGATGAGCTCGGGGATATCGGCTGCCCCGATGTCGGCCAGGACTGCATGCACCGCGTCGATCTGACCAGTCGGGTCCGGATCTGAGCCGTCGACCACATGAACCAGCAGGTCGGCCTGCGTGGCTTCCTCCAGCGTCGAGGCGAACGCTTCCACCAGATCATGAGGCAAGTGGCGAACAAAGCCCACCGTGTCGGTCAGGGTGTACACCCGGCCATCGGCAGCCGCGGCGCGGCGTGTGGTCGGATCAAGCGTTGCGAACAGCGCGTCGTCGACGAGCACGCCGGCCCCAGTGAGCCGGTTGAGCAGGCTGGACTTGCCAGCGTTGGTGTATCCCACGATGGCTACCGAGGGGACTTCATGCCGGCGCCGTTCCGCGCGCTTGGTCTCCCGGGTGATGTCGATCTCACGAAGGGTCTTGCGCAACTTCGTAATGCGGCTGTTGATGCGACGCCGATCCGTCTCCAGCTTGGTTTCGCCAGGACCACGACCACCGATGCCGACGCCGCCGCTCGCGCGACCGCCGACTTGCCTTGAGAGGTTGCCACCCCAACCCCGTAACCGCTGCTTCAGGTACTGCAGCTGGGCGAGCTCGACTTGGGTTTTGCCTTCCACGCTCTGCGCGTGCGCTGCGAAGATGTCGAGTATCAGCGCTGTTCGATCGATGACTTTCACACCGACCTGATCTTCCAGATTGCGCAACTGCGCGAGGGTCAGCTCGCCGTCACAGATCACTGTATCTGCCGCTGTAGCAACCACCACGTCCCGCAACTCGACGACTTTGCCGCGTCCGATGTAGGTCGCCGGATCCGGTCGGTTGCGGCGCTGGATCAGGCCTTCCAGAACCTGCGAGCCAGCAGTCTCGGCCAGCGCTTTGAGCTCGGCGATCGAGTTGTCGGCGGTCGCCTGACTGCCATTGGTCCAGACGCTGACCAGGACTACGCGCTCGAGCAGAAGCTGGCGGTACTCAACTTCGGTGACGTCAGCCAGTTCGGTCGACATTCCCGCAACCCGGCGTAGCGAGAGCCGATCTGCCAGGTCTTGCTGATCTCCGTCATAACCAGATTTGTCTGCAGGCGGTGACTGGAGCCGCTCGACGAGCAACTCATCGCCATCTGGAATGGGTGTTTGGTGTGGGCCGCGTCGAGGAACTGTCATCTGTACCAGAATCTCACGCCGGCCCAAGTCACAGCGAGGCGTTTCGCAGCGCTAGGCGCTAAAGCCACCGATCGGAACTTCCCAGCCCTCAAAACAGCGTGTAGCCACCGTCCATCACAACCACCTCTCCAGTCATGAAGGAGGAGGCATCTGAGGCCAGAAAAACCACGCAGGGGCCCAGCTCGGACGGCATTGCGTAGCGCCGCATCGGCGCGTCGTCGATCCAGTAGCGCTTGAACTCTGGGGAGTCGACCGCGGCCATCTCGGTTTTGATATAGCCAGGCGCGAGGGCGTTCACGCGTACCCCGTGCGGCGCCCATTCAGCGGCCAGCGAGCGGGTCAGCTGGTGCACGGCAGCTTTCGAAGCGTTGTACCCCGGCTGCCACTGTGGTCGGTTGACGATCTGGGCCGAGATCGAGCCGATGTTGATGATCACGCCACTATGTTGTGCAACCATGTGCCGGCCGAACTCCTGCGCGCAGTGCCAGACGCCGTTCACGTTGACGTCCATCACAAATCGCCACTCCTCCGCGGTCACCTCGAGTGCGGGCCGATGGATGCAGGCGCCGGCATTGTTCACCAGCACGTCGACCTGGCCGAGTCGGTTCATCACTTCTCCGGCGGCGCGGCGCACTTCATCGGGCTCTGTCACATCTGCCGTCACAGCGACCGCGGTGACCCCGAGGGCCTCCAACTCCCTGATCACCTCAGCCGCCCCGGCGTTATCACGAATCAGCAGCACGACGTCACTACCCGCTTCAGCCAGCGCTGTGACCAGGGCCCGACCGATCCCCCGGTTAGCGCCAGTCACGACGGAGACCTTTCCGGAAAGCGAAAACGCGTCGAGGACAGACATTGCTTGCTCCTAGTTGCTAGCCGGCTGGGAGACTCCAGAGGCCGCGGCGGAGGGGTCTTGAGTCTCGAAGAATGCCCGTTCCGGAAGCGCCAGCTCACCGTGCGCCACCAGAACCGCAGGCCCGGTCAGGTAAGCCTGTTGCTGGGTCAGCTCGACCTC
>JAJTCL010000166.1 GCA_021323255.1 Propionibacteriaceae bacterium
CGTCGGAGATGTGATGTCGAAGAATGATCATGCCGCTCTGACCGAACTTTGCGGGTACCGTGCCCTCGGCAAGCTCGGCTTGCAGTGGCGCAGTGCCAGAGGCAAGTTCAAGATCGGCAACGACCAGCTCTTCGACGAACTGCAGCGCGCGTACCACGATGGTGCCGTCCTCACGGGCGATCATGGTGTCGCCATCGAAGACCAGCTCGTCCTGGCCCCCGACAAGGTTTACGTAGGCCAGGGGACAGCCAGCTTCACGAGCGCGTCGCCTGACCAGGTCGCCGCGTACATCGTCCTTCTCGCGCTCGTACGGGCTGGCGTTGATCACTGCCAACAGGCCGGCGTTCGCCTCGGCGGTCGCAGCGACAGGGCCGCCGTCCTGCCACAAGTCTTCACAGATGGCAACCGCGACGTCGATGCCGCGAATGCGAAGCACGTGCAGCTCGTTGCCGGGCTGGAAATAGCGGTACTCGTCGAAGACCCCGTAGTTGGGTAGGTGGTGCTTGGCGTAAGAACAGATCACCTGACCCTGGTGCAACACTGCCGCCACGTTCTTGGGGTGCCCGCCCTTGGGATGGTCGGGCTCATCGGTGCGGTCGAGATATCCAACCACAGCGACAAGATCACCCAGGCCTGCATCGAGCAGCCGCGTGGCAAGACGATTGATCGAGATTCGGGAGGCCTCGACGAAGCTGCGCCGTAGGGCGAGATCTTCTACCGGGTAGCCGGTGAGCATCATCTCAGGGAACAGCACGAGGTGCGCGCCGGCGTCGGCTGCCTGTTTCGACCAGTCCATGACAAGGTCGGCGTTGGCCGAGATGTCTCCGACGGTGGCGTTGACCTGGGCCATGGCAATCCGCAGATGAGGCACGGGACGAGACTACGACGTGACGAGCGGCCGGAGAACTGACTGCGAGCGTTGCGAATCGCGCCCCGCACGGAGGAGGACTGAGCGGAGGCAGCTTTCCTCTGCGAGCGACGACGGCGGCAACTCAGCGAACATCGCTGCGAGCGGCAGCGAGCAATCAACAGAGCGCGATGCGCGAACAGTCCCGAAGGGGACCCGACATCGTAACTCTGCTGTTACATCGTGGGCGGCAGACTGGGCCGGTGGACAAGCAGACCGAGTTCGTTTTGCGGGCGATCGAAGAGCGCGATGTGCGGTTCGTCCGTATGTGGTTCACCGATGTTCTCGGCTTTCTGAAATCGGTCGCTATTGCTCCAGCTGAGCTGGAGGGGGCCTTCGCCGAAGGGATGGGTTTCGACGGTTCCGCGATCGAGGGCTTCGCCCGGGTCTATGAGTCCGACATGCTGGCTCATCCTGATCCAGCGACGTTCCAGGTTCTCCCGTGGCGCGACATCAGCCCAGCCACCGCACGGATGTTCTGCGACATTACGATGCCGGACGGTTCCCCGTCCTACGCCGACCCGCGCTATGTGCTGAAGCGGGCGCTCAAAAAGGCCGCTGACCTCGGGTTCACCTTCTACACCCACCCCGAGGTGGAATTCTTCCTCTTCAAAGATCCCGTGGTGCCGGGCGAGCCGCCGACACCAGTCGACCAGTCGGGATACTTCGACCACACGCCGCAAAGTTTGGGCACTGACTTCCGGCGCCGCGCAATCACCATGCTGGAGCAGATGGGGATCTCGGTGGAGTACTCACACCACGAGGGCGCCCCTGGCCAGCAGGAGATTGATCTTCGCTACGCCGATGCGCTCTCAACCGCCGACAATCTGATGACCTTCCGGGTGGTGGTGAAGGAGGTTGCGCTGTCTCAGGGCATTCATGCGTCCTTCATGCCCAAGCCCTTTACGGAGCATCCCGGCTCCGGCATGCATACGCACATGTCGCTCTTCGAGGGTGACACCAATGCCTTCTATGACGCGAGTGCGGAACATCACCTGTCAAAGATTGGGCGCTACTTCATTGCCGGCCTGCTGCGCCACGCTGCCGAGATCACGGCCGTGACCAACCAGTGGACCAACTCCTACAAGCGGCTGGCCGGCGGCGGCGAGGCGCCCAGCTACATCTGTTGGGGTCGGAACAACCGGTCGGCGCTGGTCCGGGTGCCGATGTACAAGCCGAACAAGGGATCCTCGGCGAGGGTTGAATTGCGCTCGATCGACTCCGCCGCCAACCCGTATCTGGCGTTCGCGCTCATTCTGGCGACAGGCCTGGCTGGGATCGAGGGCGAGTATGAGTTGCCCGAAGGCGCCGAGGACGACGTGTGGTCTCTCACCGAACGGGAACGGCAAGCTCTAGGGATCTCACCTCTGCCGCGCAATCTTGACGAGGCCATCCGCACCATGGAGCGGTCCGAGTTGGTTGCCGAGACGCTCGGAGAGCACGTCTTCGACTTCTTCTTGCGGAACAAGCGTGCAGAATTCGAGGAGTACCGCCGGCAGGTGACCCCGATGGAGCTCACCCGACTCCTTCCCGTCCTCTAACCACCGACTTGTCAGAATCCAGTTGAGCTATAGCTCAACTGAGTTCTGACAAGTCGGTGGTATTAGGTGAGTCAGGAGAGTAGAGGGAGTACGGGAGAGAGGTTGGCGCGGAGGCCGGACGCGTAGACGGTTCCTGCCGCGACTGCATCGGCCCAGCCAATGCGCCCCGTCGTCAGGCGGAGGAAGCTCACCGGATCGGTCTCCACGATGTTTGGTGGAGTGCCGCGGGTATGGGTTGGCCCGGGATCGCCGATCGCGCACTGCACTGCGGCGTACGGCGGCACTCTCACTTCAATCGAGCGGCCAGGATGCTGCCCGGCGAGGACGCCGGCGAGGGTACGGGTGCACCGCGCGAGGGCACTTCGGTGCAGTTGCGCCGGCGGGGTCTGTGGAAGTGAGCGGTTCAGGTCGTCGGTATGGACGACCAGCTCGACGATCCGAGTCGCAAGGTAGTCCTCGATTGTGGTCGGACCGCGTCTGGTAGTGATCACCTGTGACGGTCGGGCGCCGCCCTGAAGCTTGATTGCAAGATCACCGATAGCCGACTCGAGCTGGGCCACGACCTCTGTGCCGGTGAGGCCCGCCGAGGCTTCGAGTGTTGCCGCCGTGATCATCTCGACGTCGCGCCGATACCGTTTCACGAACTCATGGATCTGCAGAGCAGGTCCCGTGGTCGGTTGGTCCAACGACCGCGCCAGCCCGGTGTGGACCAGGAGAAGGTGACCGGTGAGTTGTCGCACAGTCCAGCCGGGCAGCACCGTTGGGCGCTCGAAGGCCTCGGGCGCTAAGCCCTGCAACCACCCCAGGACCGTTCCCGACTGCTCCAGCAAAGCATCCTGTGGGCGCAAACGGGGGACTGCCATCATTCACGACCTCCGCGACGGTGGCGCCAGCTCTTCGGGGGCGCCGCGCGAGCAGAGAAGAATAGCATCGGGCTCATGATCCGGATCGAGACGATGCAAGGCTCGCTGGCGCGACGAGGCTTTATCGACCCGGTCGCGGCGCAACAGATCATTGAGCCCTGGCCCGACGAGTACGAGCCATTGCTTGATGTGATCGCCACAGCTGCCGATCCCGACCTGGCGCTGATGGGCGTGGATCGGCTCTCGGAGCGGGTTCCGGGTCTCCTCGACCGATTGACAGCGGCGCCCGTTCTGGGCCGTCAACTGATCATGGTCCTGGGCGGCAGCAACAAGCTGAGTCATCATCTGATCGCTCATCCGGAACACCTTGAGCTGCTCGAGACCGAGCTCGTCAAGATTCCTGCCGCCTCGCTGCGGCGGGAGCTGCTGGAGGCGACAGGCGCCGACCCGGAATCGCCGGCGCCGATTGCGACAGACCCCAGCGGCAACCAGCTGCGCATTGCCTACCGCGGCGCGCTGCTCCGCATCGCCGCTCGCGATCTCTGCGCGCCCGAGCCCATCGAAGTCGTCGACGACATCGCCGACGAGCTGTCCGATCTGGCCGACGCCACCCTCGAGGCAGCCCTGTCAATCGCTCGGCTCAAGCTTGGCGAAAACGCCTCGCAAACCCGGCTGGCTGTGATCGGCCTAGGCAAATGTGGCGCACAAGAACTCAACTACGTCAGCGACGTCGACGTACTCTTCGTCGCTGAGCCAGTAGTGGACTCCGATGGGTCATCACCGATCAGCAATGACCAGGCCGTGCAGATCGCCACCCGGATGGCGGCCGAGATGACCCGGATCTGCTCAGCGCACACCTCAGCCGGAACGATTTGGGAAGTGGATGTCGCCCTCAGGCCGGAGGGCAAGGCCGGTCAGCTGGTGCGCACGCTGTCCAGCCATCGCATCTATTACGAGAAGTGGGCCAAGACCTGGGAATTCCAGGCGATGCTCAAGGCTCGCCCGGCTGCTGGTGATCGACAGCTCGGACAAGCCTTCGTGGATCTTGTGGCCCCGATGGTGTGGCGCGCTGCCGAAAGGGAAAACTTCGTCGCCGACACCCAGGCGATGCGCAAACGCGTGGTTGCCCATATTCCGGCGCGGAACCAGGGGCGGGAACTGAAACTCGGTGAGGGCGGGTTGCGGGACGTCGAGTTCTCGGTGCAGCTGTTGCAGCTGGTGCACGGCCGGGCCGATGAGCGACTCAGGTCGCGCGCCACATTGCCAGCACTCAGGAGCTTGATCGACAACGGTTATGTTGGCCGCGAAGATGGCAAGGGATTCGCGCTTGCCTATCGGTTCCTGCGCACACTCGAGCATCGGATTCAGCTCTTCAATCTACGGCGTACCCACCTCCTGCCGAACAATGATCATGATCTTCGTCGGCTAGGCCGCTCACTCGGCTACAAAGAGCCCGTGAAAGAGTTGCTCAGCACCTGGCGGCACACCAGCCAGCGGGTCCGCAAGCTGCACGAGCGGCTCTTCTACTCACCGCTGCTGCACGCGGTGGCCAAGATCCCCTCCACCGAGCTCACCTTGACCACCGACGCCGCCCTCGACCGACTGCGGGCGCTCGGCTACGCGGATCCGACAGCTGCGCTGCGGCACATCGCGGCGCTCAGCCAAGGTGTCACTAGACAGGCGGAGATCCAGCGCCAGCTGTTGCCTGCCATGCTCGGCTGGTTCGCGCAAGCCCCTAATCCCGATCATGGTCTGCTGGCATTCCGCCAAGTCTCGGAGGCGCTGGGAACCACTCCCTGGTACTTGCGGGCGCTCCGCGACGAGGGCGCAATGGCCGAGCGGCTGGCCCGCATCCTCGCATCCAGCCGGTACGCGGTGGAATTGTTGAAGCGAGCTCCGCAGACGGTGCAGATGCTGGCAGATGATCAAGAGCTGCGGCCTCGGTCACTGGGTGAGCTGAAGGCGGAGATGAGCGCCGCTGCCGGCCGGCAGGGGAGCAGCGTTGCAGCGGTCGAGGCGATCCGAGCGATCCGCCGGCGTGAGCTGTTTCGGGTGGCAGTAGGCGATCTTCTTGGAGAATATGACGTGGTCAGTGTCGGGGCGGCCCTGACCGACCTGGCATCGGCGACGGTCGATGCCACGCTTGCAGTGGCACGGGAAGCGTCCAGCGATCCGGTGCCGCGGATAGCGGTGATAGCCATGGGTCGCTGGGGTGGTAGGGAGATGTCGTACGCCTCGGACGCAGACGCCATGTTCGTGATGGAGGACGCGAACGGTACCGACACTGATCCGACCAAGGCTGCGACCGCGGTGATCAACGAGATGCGGACCTTGCTGACCCGGCCGAGCGCCGACCCGGCTCTGAGCATCGATGCCGACCTGCGGCCGGAGGGCAAGGGTGGCGCCGTGATTCGCTCGTTGGCCGCATATCGCAACTACTACAGTCGCTGGTCCTCCACCTGGGAGCTCCAGGCCTTGGTTCGCGCTGACGCGCTCGCGGGCGACGAGGAGCTTGGCAACGCGTTGATGGCCGAAATCGATGCCCGCCGCTGGCCGGAAGGGGGGCTGACGACGTCCCAACTCACCGAGATCCGCAAACTGAAGGCCCGAGTGGAGGCGGAGCGCCTGCCGCGGGGCGCGAATCCAGCCAAACACACCAAACTGGGGCCGGGTGGGATCGCCGATGTGGAATGGACTGTCCAGCTGCTCCAGCTGCAGCATGCTCATGAGTTGCCGGCACTGCGCTCCTCGCAAACGATCGTCGCGCTGCGGGCCGCCCGCGACGCCGGACTCATCGACCCAATGGACGCCGGACACCTCGAGGCTGCGTGGATGCTGGCCAGCCGGATTCGCAACCAGATCATGCTGATGCGGGGCCGCGGCTCGGATTCCCTGCCCAGCGACAACCGGGAGCTCGCCAGCCTTGC
>JAJTCL010000167.1 GCA_021323255.1 Propionibacteriaceae bacterium
CAGGCGATCATTTGACCATCGCCGTCGTAGCGGAGCCACGAGAAGATATTTCCGCCACGGTCGTCGGCGTCGATCCAGGAGAAGCCTGATGGGTCCGTGTCCCGCTTCCACAGTGCGGGGTGCTCCTTGTAGATTGCGTTGAGATCCTTGATCAGCCGCTGCACGCCCCGGTGTCCCCATTCCGCGCTCTGCCACCAGTCGATGCTGCGACTTTCGGAGAACTCCCGACGCTGACCGAACTCGGTCCCCATGAACAACAGCTTCTTGCCTGGATGGGCCCACATGAAGGCATAGAAGGCGCGCAGTGTGCCAAACTTCCTCCACTCATCCTGGGGTGCCCTCTCGAACATCGAGCCTTTGCCGTGCACCACCTCGTCGTGACTGATCGGCAGGATGAAGTTCTCTGAGTAGGCGTACGCCATGGAGAAGGTCATCTCATGGTGGTGGAACTGCCGGTAGACCGGCTCGCGGCCCATGTAGCGCAGCGAGTCGTTCATCCAACCCATGTTCCACTTGAACCCGAAGCCGAGGCCTCCGTCATCGGTGCTCTGCGTGACGCCCGGCCATGACGTGGACTCCTCGGCGACCATGACGCTGCCAGGCTCGCGGCCGTAAGCATGGGAATTGGTCCGCTGCAGCAGCTCGACCGCTTCCAGATTCTCGTTGCCGCCGTACTTGTTCGGCACCCACTGACCCGCTTCGCGCGAGTAGTCCAGATAGAGCATCGAGGCGACGCCGTCGACGCGTAGTCCGTCGATGTGGTATTCCTCCAGCCAGTAGTAGGCATTCGAGATCAGAAAGCTCTTTACCTCATTGCGGCCGAAGTTGAAGATGTAGGAACCCCAATCGGGGTGCCAGCCCAGCTTCGGATCCTCATGCTCGTACAGCGCGGTTCCGTCGAAGCGCTGCAACGCCCACGGGTCGGTGGCAAAGTGTCCAGGCACCCAGTCCACGATGACTCCGATCCCGGCCTGGTGCAGCTTGTCGACCAGGTGCCGGAATTCATCTGGCGAGCCGAACTTCGACATGGGTGCGAAGTAGCCGGTGACGTGGTAGCCCCAGGAACCTTCGAACGGATGCTGTGCGACAGGCATGAATTCCACATGCGTGTAGCCCTGCCAGCCGCAGTACTCGACCAGTTCGTTGGCCAGCTCGAGGTAGGTGAGCCCCTTGCGCCAGGATCCAATGTGTACCTCGTAGACGCTCATGGGCTCTGCATGTATGGCCTTCTGCCCGCGGTACCACATCCAGTCGTCGTCGCCCCAGACGTACTGGCTCTCATACACAATCGAGGCGGTATGCGGGGCAGCCTCAGCGAACCGCGCCATGGGATCAGCCTTGAGCCGCCAGACGCCGTCCGCACCCAACACCTCGAACTTGTAGAGGCTGCCTGTACTGGCCCCCTCGACAAACAACGCCCAGACTCCGGCGCCGGGCACCAGGTGCATGTAGTGCCCCTCGCCGTTCCAGTAGTTGAAGTCACCGACAAGCCGCACGGCCTGTGCGTTCGGGGCCCACACCGAGAATCGGGTGCCGAAGATCGGCCCACGTTCGGAGTCTTCGACGGTCATCTCCTGCGCGCCCAGCCGACGCCAGCACTCGGTGTCATGACCTTGGTGGAAGCCCGTGAGGTCCCAGCCAGTCAGACCGCCGCTCGGATCGTATGACATGAGTGCTACTCCTGTTCTCTGGTGGGGCGTGCAGGCTCGCCATGGTTTTCGGGTGGCCTCGCAGGCTCGCCGGCGGGCATCTGGTTGCTGCCGACAAGGGCCGGAGGCGGGTCCGAATCTTCGAAATCATTGTCGGCGGCTAGTGAGGCCACTGCATGGAGCGGGATGCCGACCCAGTCTGGCCGGTTCCGCGTCTCGTAGACGACCTCGTAGATTGCCTTGTCGGCCTCATACGCGCGCAGCATTCTCGCCTCAGCCGCACTCAACTCCGCCCCGGCGTAGCCGCGGAGAAACGCCGTCCGGCACTGTGCTGCCCAGGCTTGAGTGCGCGGTCCAGGCACACTCGCCGCTGCGTAGTCGAAGGACCGTAACATGCCGGCGATATCGCGCCAGACGGCGTCGGGGGCACGCCGTTCGGCCATGGTCTTGGCCGGCTCGCCCTCGAAGTCGATGATCTTCCAGCCGACTGGGGTGTGCAGGGTCTGCCCAAGATGGAAGTCCCCGTGCAAGCGCTGGGTATCCAGGGTCTCGGCACCCAGGTGATCGAAGCAACGCAGCAGCCCGGGAATGTGCGGCGCCAGCGCCGGGGCGATCTCAGCCGCCGCGTGCAGGCGCTCCATCATGATCATTGCCGTCCGGGTACCCAGCACGCTCGCAGTGGGAAAGGCTGCGCGAAGGGCGTGGTGTGTCTCCGCGAGCGCTTGGCCGAGTGCCTCAGCCTCTGCCGCGAAGCCCGAGCCGGTGCTGACGTCACTGGCGGCGTTTTCGGCCCGCAGCGAATCGAGAGCCAAGTCCCAACCGTCCACTGCACCAGTCAGCATCTCGAGCACCATGGCGAGATCGGCGTCCAGCTGCCGTCCGTCTGACACCCAACTGCCCTCGATCCAGCCGAACAGGCCAGCGACGTCGGAGATGCCGGCGGCGTTGAGCGCGGCGTGCACCTCGATATCGAGGTTGGGACCGAGTTCCAGCCGCCGGAAGACTTTCAGCATCGCCTTGTCTCCTAGCATGACCGAAGTGTTGCTCTGCTGCCCGGTGAACAGCCGTGGCTCAAGATCAGAGCTGAGGCCGGACACCGCGGTGGTATTGAATCTGGTCTCGCTGTCCGGGCTCCGCAGACGGCGTCCGCCCAACAACGCTTGCAGAATCACCCGACATGCCTCAGGGTCCTGGGTGGCGTCGTAGGCGATGACCGGACCGAGATCAGGATCGGTGACGCGGCTGATCTCGGCGTGGTGCAGATCGGTGTGCGGTGCGGGACGGTACGCGACCGCGAGCTGGTAATACTCGATGGGCGAAGCAGGAAGCGCGTGGGCCATCTCAGGTGCCCCGACCGCTGCCAGAGACTCGAGCTCGTTCGGCAACTGATCGGCGGTGGCTGCGGACGGCTCAGGATCTTCCTCTGCTGGATAGCTCACCTCGGCGATCTCGAACCGAACCGCTGGAGGGGCGGCCGGCCTAAAGAACTCGCGAGTCTCGGTCAGCCAAGGCAGCGGCGTCAGCGATCGGAGCTGGGCTCGCCGGCCCTTCCCGGAGAACCATCGTGCATTGGAGATGTACCTCAGGACCTGGTCGGCTACCTGAGGATCGCCAGTTCCGATCACGGTGTCCTAACCCTGTGTGGTAGCCGGCCCCTGGGCCGTGCTCCGTGAGCCGTACCGGATAAGTGTCAGAACGTGCGCCGGATCATCGTGGGTCAGCCTGACGAAGGCATGTTGTCCCCAGCGCCAGGTCTGCCCAGTGATCTCGTCGTGCACAAGGTAGACATCGCGCGCCGTGAGACCCAGAGCATCCATGTCCAAATAGATCTCGGTCTCCACGATGTCGTGCGGATCGAGACTGACAATGACGATCACCACATCGTCGCCACTCTTCTTGGAGTAGACCAGCGCACTGGAATGTGGTGCGTGATGGAAGTGCAGGTCCCGGAGTTGCTGCAGTGCGGGGTGCTCCTTGCGAATTTCATTGAGCCTGCCGAGCAGCATGTTGAGGTTCTCGCCGCTCTCCTCGGCGGCCTTCCAGTCACGGGTCCGGTACTGGAACTTCTCTGAGTCCAGGTACTCCTCGCGGCCCTGCCCCAGCGCGGCGTTCTCGAACAGCTCGAAACCTGAGTACACACCCCACAGCGGTGACAGGGTTGCCGCGAGCACAGCGCGAATGGTGAACGCCGGCTTTCCGCCCCACTGCAGGAAGAGCGGCAAGATATCGGGAGTATTGACCCAGAAACTGGGCCGGAAGAAGCTGTCCGTCTCGGTTGTCAGCTCCTTCAGGTACTCCTCGATCTCCCACTTCTCATTGCGCCAGGTGAAGTAGGTGTAGGACTGCTGATAGCCCACCTTGCCGAGGCCATGCATCATGGCCGGCTTGGTGAACGCCTCAGCGAGGAACAACACATCCGGATCGGTCTTGCGAACTTCAGCGAGCAGCCATGCCCAGAAGTTGACGGGTTTGGTATGCGGATTGTCGACGCGGAAGATCCTCACGCCGTGGCTCATCCAAAGCTTGAGGATGCGCAAGCTCTCCAGATAGATCCCGTCGCGGTCGTTGTCGAAGTTGATGGGGTAGATGTCTTGGTATTTCTTCGGCGGGTTCTCCGCGTATGCGATGCTCCCGTCGGCGCGCTTGGAGAACCATTCCGGATGATCGGTCACCCACGGGTGATCGGGCGAGGCCTGGAGGGCGAAATCCATCGCGATCTCAAGCCCGAGCGACTTGGCCTTGGCTACGAACCGATCGAAGGCGTCAAAGTCGCCAAGATCGGGATGGATAGTGTCATGTCCGCCCTCGGCGGCGCCGATCGCCCATGGCGACCCTGGATCTGCCGGGCCCGGGGTCAGCGTGTTGTTCGGTCCCTTGCGGAAGGACCTGCCGATCGGATGGATTGGCGGGATGTAGACCACATCGAAGCCCATTGCGGCCGCAGCCTCCAGCCGCTCGTGTGAGGTATCGAGTGTGCCGGAGATCCACCTCTGGTTCTCCTCGTCCCACTGCGCACCCTGTGAGCGTGGAAAGAACTCGTACCACGAGCTGAACAGCGCTGCCCGGCGATCGACGAAGATCGGGTAGTCAGGGGTGGGCGAAACCAGCTCTCGAGGACCATAACGACCCATCGCCGCGCGTACCTCGTCGGCAAGCACAACCTCCAGCCGGTCCTCCACCTGCTGTCCCGGATTCAGACTCTTGGCCGCGCCGCGCAGTAGGGCAGCGTTCCGCGTGTCACCGGCCGCCTCGGCGTCGGCAGCGGACCTTTCGAACAGCGCCCGGCCGTCGGCGCACACCAGCTCGACGTCAATGCCGGCCGGGATCTTGATTTCGGCGTTGTGCACCCAAGTCTCCCAAGGATCGCTCCAGCCCTCGATTCGGTACGTCCACAGCCCTTCAGTGTCGAGCACCACCGAAGCTGTCCACCAGTCGAAGCCCAAGGGCGTGGTGGGGTGCATCGGTTCGAGGCGCTCTGTGCCGTTCGGGTCCGTGAGCACAACCGAGGCGTTGACGGCATCATGGCCCTCTCGGAACACCGTCGCGCGGATCGGAATGGATTCTCCTACGACAGCCTTCGCCGGGTATGCGCCACCCTCGATAACCGGTGACACCTTGTGCACCGGAATGCGATCGATGGGCGTGCCCAGCGCGGGCTTGCTGATGGCGACCTTGGGTGGGGCGGCCTCTGTTGTCGCCGGCCTTTTCGTAGAGGCTTGGGTGGACGAAGATGCTGCGGAGTCTGGCTGAGCCGCGTCGTCGCGCTCAGGTACAGGGAAGCCTGAGTTGGTTGCCGTCACGAGTGCCAACCTATCGGCCCTACTGCGTACGCGGCAGGGGGTCGATGCCATCGACTCGGGCTCATTCAGTGGACCCCGAAGGTTGGACCAACGTTGCCAGAGTGATGTAGTTCATCGACTGATGGCTGCACAAAGCCCATATCGTCGAAGGATCGCCGGTAAGTTATCCGGGTGCGCGCTATTCGTCGTTTGGTCGTGCGCCCGGTGCTGCCTGAGGTTTTGAAGCCTCTGGGCGATCTGGCCCGAAACCTGCGCTGGTGTTGGCATCCTGAGACACAAGATCTTTTCCGGTCAGTGGATCCCCAGTTGTGGGAGCGCACTGGCGGCGACCCGGTCAGGCTGCTGGCCGACGTATCGGTCGAGCGCCTTCAGGCGCTTTCCATCGACAAGCGGTTCATCAAGAACCTGCGTCAGGCGCAGGCTGATCTCGCCGACTATCTGGCCGGCGATCACTGGTATCAAAGCTACGCAGCCGAGAACCCTGCAGCGCCGGTCAGTATTGGCTACTTCTCACCCGAATTCGGTATCACCGAGGTACTGCCGCAGTACTCAGGTGGCCTGGGGATCCTTGCCGGTGATCATTTGAAAGCCGCAAGCGACCTCGGTGTTCCGATCATCGGGGTTGGTCTGCTGTACCGGCAGGGGTACTTCCGGCAGTCATTGAATGCCGCGGGCTGGCAGCAGGAGCGCTACCCGCTGCTGGATCCGAATTCATTGCCTCTGACGTTGCTGCACGATGAAAGCGGTCCGGTCCGAATCGAGGTGCCACTCG
>JAJTCL010000481.1 GCA_021323255.1 Propionibacteriaceae bacterium
CGTCGCCAGATCCGGCGGGCCTTCCAGCTGGGCCTCGCCGCGTACGGTGACCAGCGGAGCAGACCCGATCGGTTCTGTCATGGCAAGACCATACGTCGCGTGTGATGTGCCCCCAGCCCTTCGACAAGCTCAGTGACGGCGCCTGGCGAAGGGCATCATGCGCTTCGAATGCTCAGCGCCCTGAGTGCTTGGTTAGGACAGTGCGTTGGCTCCGGCTTCCGCGACGGTGTGATCGTTCTCTACGCTGCTTCCGCTCGGCAATGTTGAAAGGTAACGAGCACAGGTCACCGGTTTTGATGAATTCCACACCGGGTCACACCTCGACGTCCCTCGCCAGTGATCTCATGACCGAGGACCAGCCCTTCCGGTGCCGTGGTCCGGCCACGGACCATGTGCTGATCACTGCCGCAGATGTTGGTGGAGACGGACTTCAAGATCGCCCCATGCGGGACTGACCATGTGCTGATCACTGCCGCAGATGTTGGTGGAGACGGACTTCAAGATCGCCCCATGCGGGACTTGCAGATGATGCGGAGACCGAGCAAGTGCTGCGGAGTGGGGTTCGCCGCAAGTCGATCGCCATTTATGCTGCAAATTTGTTCGGAACAGAGGACAATCTGCGAGAAAGAGCAATCGCACGTAAGGGGGACGCAGCGATGATCGAAAGTTATGACTACGCTCGCCGCAAGGGGACACGGGAGCTGGGCTGGGACACGTGCACCGACCTGGCCGCCGGTCTGGCCGAAGCCCTGGAGCCGCTCGGAATCGATGCCGTGGTGGGAATCGCGAGGGGCGGACTGATCCCAGCCGCGACCGTCGCGCTCAGCCTGCGGCGCGAGATGTTTCCGATACGCCTGAGCCGACGGGTAAATGATGAGGTGAAGTACGACTCGCCTGTCTGGTGGATTCGAGTGCCGCCTGACGTCGCTGGGCTTCGAGTCGCAGTCGTGGACGAGATCGCCGACAGCGGCGAGACGCTCCGGCTGGCTCGACAGGCGGTTGTGGATGCCGGGGCTGTTGACGTTGTCACTACCTGCCTCGTACAGCACTCCTGGGCGCAACCGGAGCCGACATTCTCGGGCCTGATCAGTGACGAACTGATCATCTTCCCGTGGAAGCGCCGCGTGCTGCGCAATGGAGTATGGCGGCCGCATCCGGAACTTCAAGCCGCGCTCCGGTTAAGTGCATCGGCAAATCGCGAGACCCGGTCTGGAGGAGCGAGCAAGCCGGCACGGTCCGCGGCGGCGAGGCAGTGAGGGGCTTCCGCTCGTCTTGACGGCTGCGCTGAGAAACGTACGCCGCCCATCAGCACTGTGATGTAGAGCGCCATCACGCGGCCGCGCCGCAGCGGATCGACGCTGAGTTGGATCGAGGCGTTGGCGGCCGTCAGGGTGAGCAGCGTGACAAGGCCCAAGACAGGCAAGATTGCGGCGTACGCCACGTAACTGGGCGCCAGGCCACTGACCGCCTGAACAAACCCGAACGTCACGGCCATGCCGACGACGAGACGTGGAGACGGGCGGCTGCTGCGTCGAGCAGCGGTCAAAGCACCGGCCAGCGATCCCGCGGCCATGATGGTAACGAGGAGCCCGTACGCCTGGGCGCTGCGGTGAAACTCCTGCTGCGCCATCAAGACGCTGGTCATCTGGAAGTTCAGGCCGAAGGTGCCAACGAAGAACACCACGCACATCACCAGCACCATATTCGGCTTGCTGCGGACGTACGCCAGACCGTCGCGGATCTGCCGCTTTGCCCGCGGGCTGGGTGGGGTGGTCCGGAGTGAGCGGCTATCCATCATCAACAGAGCGGCAATAAAAGCTGCATAACTGAGAGCATTGGTCAAGATCGCCCAGCCCGATCCAGCTGCGGCGATCATCAGGCCGGCGAGCGCCGGGCCAACAAGGCGCGCGGCGTGGAAGGTGGCCGAGTTGAGCCCGATCGCGTTTGGAAGATGATCAGGACCGGCCACCTCCGATACAAAGCTCTGCCGCGCGGGGTTATCAAACGCGGTGCCAAGACCGAACGCGAAAGCGATCACATAGACGTGCTCGGTCGTCGCGAGCCCGGTCAAAGCGAGCACGCCGAGCGCGGCCGCGCAGACAGCCAGCCAGGACTGGGTCACCTTGAGAATCAGCTGCTTATTGAAACGATCGGCAATGAGGCCGCCGTAGGGAGACAGCAGCAGCATCGGCAAGAACTGCAGGCCGGTGGTGATGCCGACCGCGAGGCCCGAGCCGCCAGACAGTTCGAGCACCAGCCAGTCCTGCGCGATGCGCTGCATCCAGGTACCGATGTTGGAGACGAACGACCCTGCCAGGTAGATGCGGTAGTTAGGTTCGACGAGCGCGCGGAACATGCCGCCCCGTGGCGAGCGCTTTGGCGGAGGCGTCGAGTCGGCGCGATCAGTTCGTGCTGCGGCAGCGGGCTGGGTGTTGGTACTCACCCTTGGTTCACCTTTTCCAGGACGGCTACAGCGCGGCGCAGTACCTCCCGTTCGGCCGGATCCAATTCGGCGATCCGGACCGCCAGCCACTGGTCGCGCCGCCGGCGGTTCGCCAGCAGCACCTGACGGCCCGACTCGGTCAGGGACACCAGGCACTGCCGATGGTCCCGGGAATCTGGACGGCGCGCAACAAGGCCGCGCGCCTCCAGGCTGTTGACGATGCGGGTCATAGACGGCGGCCGGACTTTCTCCTGCGCGGCCAGTTCACCCATCAGCTGGTCACCGGAGTTGAGTAGCACGGCCAGAGCTGAAAGCTGGTTGGGATTGAGGCCGAGCGATTCGTCCTGCATCTGGCGTAGCCGACGAGCCAGTCGCAT
>JAJTCL010000168.1 GCA_021323255.1 Propionibacteriaceae bacterium
GCTACGACAACCGGCACTTCCGCTGCCAGGGCGTGGTTCAGGGCCTCAATCGTCTGAGGCATCACGCCATCGTCGGCCGCGACGACGAGAACCGCTATATCGGTGGACTTGGCACCCCGGGCCCGCATTGCGGTGAACGCCTCGTGGCCAGGAGTATCGATGAAGGTGATCTTGCGTTCCTCATCCTCCACCTCCGTGGAGACCTGGTAAGCGCCGATCGCTTGCGTGATACCGCCTGCCTCGCGGGCCACCACGTTGGTCTTGCGGATGGCATCGAGCAGCTTGGTCTTGCCATGATCGACGTGACCCATCACGGTAACCACCGGGGGACGCGCCTCGAGATCCTCTTCGCCGCCGGTGTCCTCTCCGAACTCGATGTCAAAGCTCTCCAGCAGCTCGCGGTCCTCGTCCTCGGGTGAGACGACCTCGATGTTGTAGTTGAGCTCAGTGCCCAGCACCTGCAGCGTGTCGTCGCTCACCGACTGAGTCGCGGTCACCATCTCGCCGAGATGGAACAGCACCTGGACCAGTGATGCCGCATCGGCGCCGATCTTCTCGGCCAGGTCGGTCAGGGACGCTCCCCTGGCAAGCCGGACCTTCTGCCCGTCGCCTTGCTTGACGCGTACGCCGCCAATCGACGGCGCTTCCATCTGGTCAAACTCTTGACGCCGCTGCTTCTTGGACTTCCGCCCACGGCGGGCCGGGCCGCCGGCGCGGCCGAAGGCACCCTGGGTGCCGCCGCGACCACCTCGGCCGCCACGCCCACTCGGTGGCGGCCCACCGGGCCCACCGCGACCTGGAGCGCCGGTACCTCCTCGGCGACCCCCGGCGGGTGCTCCGCGGCCACGCGTGCCTGGCCCGCCGGGCGTGCTGCCCAGCTGACCCGCATTCTGCTTGGGCATCATCGCGGGGTTAGGTCGTGGCATGCCCGCAACCCCTGAGCGGCCACCGGGCGCTGACGGGGCGCGTCCGGCTGGCGGACGTGGTCCTGCAGGTCGGGCGCCGTCTCCACCGGCACGCGGCGCACGGGGCTGCCCCATTCCTTGCGAGGAGGAGAAGGGATTATTGCCGGGCCGAGGAGTACCAGGACGCCGCGCACCCGGGGCGCCGGGCAGCCCTCCGGTTGACCCGGGACGGGGCCGAGGCGCGGGACTGGGCGCCTCACCAATCCGGGCGGCGGGCGCAGCTTGGCCGGGTGCCCGTGGCACGCTGGGCCGCGGAGCCACCGTCGGCTGCGTCGGGGCTGCCGGCTCACTTGGTGCCGCAGGCGCGGCTGGCGGCGGCGCTGCCGGTGCTTCGGCGGCGACCTTCACCGGTGCTTCGGCGGCGACCTTCACCGGTGCTTCGGCGGCGACCTTCACCGGTGCTTCGGCGGCGACCTTCACCGGTGCTTCGGCGGCTACCTTCACCGGAGCCGGCTCGGGTGCTGCCGGCGCGGCATCGGCCGTCTTTGTGGCTGCTGCCTTCTTTGCTGTCTTTTTCGGCGCCGGCGGCGGCTCGCTCGCCAGCTTCTCCTTGAGTCGCCTCTCGACCGGCGCCTCCACCGTTGAGGAGGCGGATCGTACGAACTCACCCATGTCCTTCAGCATGCTGAGGACGGTCTTGCTTTCGACTCCGAGCTCTTTCGCAAGCTCGTAGACTCGGACCTTTGCCACTGCTCTCCTTGTTGGCGGTCCGGGTCTGCTTCCGGACCAGTTAGTTGTCGAACATGCTCACTGAGGGGTTCTCATCGAGTGGTCATGAGCGTTGTGCCCACTTTCTGGTTCGGCTCTCGCGTGCGCGATTGCTTTGCTGTCTCAGCCGCTCGATACGGAGCGGATGCACTGGAGAACTCTATGCCTAGCCGCGCGCACGTGTCTAAGTGAGCGCGACAAGGAACTGCCGGATCGTGACAGCAGCTCGCTGTCCATCAATCTCCGACCGTAGAGCCCTTCCTAGGCTACGTCGCTTGAGCGCCTGCTCAAGACATGCCGGCCTCGGATGTAAGTAAGCCCCTCGGCCCGACAGGATCTGGCGATGGTCGATGGCGACAGTCCCGTCACGGGCCACGAGGCGAAGCAGTTGCGACTTCTCGGTCCGCTCCCGGCAGCCGATGCAGGTGCGTACAGGCTCGGACACCAAAACAGGCTAACCCCGCGCAGGTACGGCTCGCTTCACGCCGCGTTTGCCATCTCAAGACGTCTCGCGAGCGCTGACGGATCGGGAATCAGCCACGTTTGCCGTCTCAAGACCGCACACGAGTGCTGATGGAACTGCCACCAACCACGTCTGCCGTCCCAAGGCGGCACGCGTCAGCGCGTGGGGAAGTGCAAGCGCCACTCGGGCTTGAAAGTCCGGCGGATCCCTTTGGCCCCACATTCCAACAGCGCATCCCGTACTCGCTCGAGAGTCCGCAAAGGCTCGCGGTAGATGCCCTCCGAGGTGATGATCACCAAAACGCCAGCGGATCTGATCGAGCTCCTCGCGCCGGAAGATGTCGGTCAGCCACTGCCGTGTGTCCTCGGCATGCTGCCTGCCGTCGTATTCGATGATGAGCCGGAGCTCCTCGTATGCCAGGCACGCCCTTGCGACGCGTGATCTGCGCTGGATGCCTGCGGTAATGCGAGCGAACGCCTTGGCGAACCAATCGCCCACAGGCGGAGGGCAGCGTGAGCGGAGCCGCACCCCACAGCTCGGCCGCCGTGTGATGGCTGACGTACGACCCGCTCGGCACTAATCTGATGACGGCCTTGGCTCTGAGTAGCGGGGTGATCGGCACTTCACGAGCGACGTAGGTGTCCCAGCAGATCTTGTGGAACTGCCTACCGAGCAGCATTTCTGCCGTCAGACCGGCTGCTCGCGCCTCAGCTCGGCTGAATGGCTGGCGAGGATCGAAGGCGGCTGCGGGCTGTGCTGGTGTGAACATGAGCACGATCCTGAGTGCTCCGTGCCGACCCTCCTCAGCCGCCAACCCAATCTGTGGAAACTCGACGGACAACCAGCTGGTGACGCGAACCGTCTTGAGATGGCTCGCGTTGGGTCAGGCCACCACGGACACTCGTTGGCCGTCTCACGACGGCAAACGCACTGAATCAGCCAGATCGGGGATGGCAGAGGGGGGTCGGGTCGGACGGGTGAGATCAGTCCGGCGCTGTGTCTGGCCGGATGTCGATGCGCCAACCCGTCAGCCGGGCTGCGAGCCGGGCATTCTGGCCCTCCCGACCGATGGCCAACGAAAGCTGATAGTCCGGTACCACCACGCGCGCGGCCCTCAGGTTCTCATCCACCACGGTCACCGAGGTCACCTTGGCCGGCGACAGCGCGTGACCCACGAACGTCGCCGGGTCGGGAGAGTAATCGATGATGTCGATCTTCTCCTCGTTCAACTCATGCATGACAGCCCGCACCCGCTGCCCCATCGGCCCGATGCAGGCGCCCTTGGCGCTGACATCCGGGTTGTGACTGACGACCGCGATCTTGCTGCGGTGACCGGCCTCGCGGGCCACCGCCTTGATCTCGACTGTCCCGTCGGCGATCTCTGGCACCTCGAGCTTGAAGAGTTTCTCCACCAGTCCGGGGTGAGTGCGGGAGACCACGATCTGCGGGCCGCGGATTTCCTTTCGCACCGAGACGACATACACCCGGATGCGTGTTCCGTGGGTGTACCGCTCCCCAGGGACCTGCTCGGCGAGGGGCATGATGGCCTCGATCTTGCCGAGGTCGACCAACACCGTGCGGCTGTCGCTGCCCTGTTGCACGACACCGGAGACGATATCCCCCTCTGCTCCGGAGAAATGACCGTACTTCTGCTCGTCCTCAGCATCCCGAAGCCGTTGCATGATCACCTGGCGGGCGGTAGAGGCTGCGACACGTCCGAAGCCTGCCGGAGTGTTGTCGAATTCGCCGATCTGCTGGCCGTTTTCGTCATACTCGGGTGCCATAACGGTGACGTGTCCGGTCTTGCGGTTGAGCTCGACCCGGGCACCATGGACCGCACCCTCTGTCTTCTCGTACGCGGTCAGCAGGGCGTCTTCGATAGCACTGGCGAGGACCTCAAAGGGCAGGTCCTTCTCCCGCTCCATCAATCGCAGCACGGAGATGTCGATGTCCATCTCAACCCTCCTCATCCTCGCTGCGTGCCGATCGCGGCCGGTTCAGCTCCACCTGGACCAGCGCGCGGTCGACGTCGACGAAGCGAATCTCGCGGGTCTCACCGTCCACATCGAGCCGTACGCCGTCCTCGCCGTGAGAAACGATCCGGCCGGTGATTGTGTCCCCCTCACACAATCGCACCGCCACCAAGCGTCCGGTGTTCCGCCGCCAATGTCGAGGTAGCTCGAGAGGCCGGCTCACCCCGCGAGAAGTCACCTCGAGTGTGTATGAGGCCATTCCGGTCACGTCTGCTTGGTCGAGCGCAACCGAGGCCGCCTTACTCGCTTCGGCAATCTCGTCCAGCAGCGGACCGGTACCGTCCGGACCGTCGCCGTCGACAACAACACGGACCAGCCGCCGCTTGCCCGCCGGAATGATCTCCACCGCTTCCAGCTCGAGGCCAAACTGGGCAAGGACCGGGGTCAGCACACCAGCAACCTGGCTCTCTTTCATGGCGCTGTCCTTCGATCCGATTAGGCCCTTCGGTTGTAGCGGCGCCGACCGGGAAACATCTCTAGCAGCGCGTGTGGGGCAGCATACCGTCCGGCTGAGGTACCGTCGGCGGGTGGCCGACTCCGATGCGTTCATTGGGTCTGGTCCGCCGACCCAATTGACCCGCCGGATGATCATCGGCTTCGGTCTCGCTGCCCCGACGCTGGCCGTGCCCTGGCTGGCTGGCTGCGCACCGAACGATTCCGTTGTCGACACTCCTGCACCCGGCATATCGTCGCCGGCCGCCACATCAGGCCCTACGGCAAATCCCAGGCCGACGCCCGCCGCGTCGAATCCAGCGGCCGGACAGGCCGCGCCCGTGCAGACGCTGGCAGCGCTCGCCGCGGCTATCTTGGTCGGACCGCATGGCAACCAGCTTTCGAAAGACCACCGACAGCTTCTGACGTTCCTACGCGACGTCCACATGGCACACGCTCAAGCGATCACCAATCCCCTGCCAACTGCTACGCCGGTCAGTATCGGAGGAACGTCTCTCCGGGGTTCGCTCGCCCTACTGTCTCGGCGCGAGACCTCGGCGGCCCAGCACTACCGGACCGCCGCGTTGCAAGCGACCGGAACAGAGGCCTTGTTATGGGGTTCGCTGGCAGTCGCTGCGACGAGCTTCGCGCCGGCGATCACCTCCGGCAATCCGCCAGCTACCCGCCCTCTCGCCCTTCGGCAGCCGCTTGAACTCCTTCCCGAGGCCGCCGCAGTCCAAGAGCTGGTCCGGCAACTGCACGCAATCGTGTACGGCTACCAGCTGGCCATTGGCAAGTTCAAGGTATTCAGTACGCAGCGCCGTAAGGCCGAGCGCGAGCTGCTTGCCCACCGAGTCTTCCGCGATCGGCTGATCGCATGGCTCAGCAGACACTCGGCGGAAGTTCCAGCTCCCGAGCCGGCGTATGTCCCGTCGGTTGCCCCGCGTAATCCGGCAACGGCTGGCAGGTTGATCATGCGCATGCAAACTGCGCTCCAGCCATTCTGCGGGCTCTGGCTGGCCGCATCGGCCTCTCAGCCCGACCGGCAGCGGGCGCTGAGCGCACTGACCACCGCTATGAAAACTGCCCGCTCCTGGGGCGCTCCGCTGCAGGCATGGCCAGGCTGGAGCACTTGATCACCCGGCAAGTTGCACTGCTACGTCGTACGCCAGTTTGATGATCAAGCCGAAGAGCACGACCAGAAAGATCTTGCGGACGAATGAGTTGCCCCTGCTGATCGCTGTACGCGCTCCGAGGTAGCCACCTACCAAGTTGGCAGCGCCCATCAGCAGCCCGAGCGTCCAGATCACCGAACCGGACAACCCGAAGACCACAATGGCCGACAGGTTGGTGATCAGATTGGCGATCTTGGCCATCGCGCTCGCCTCCAGGAATCCATAGCCGATCACAGCGACCAGCAAGATCACGAAGAAGGAACCCGTGCCAGGGCCCAGAAATCCGTCGTACGCTCCTACGACTAACCCGATGACGGCCGTCAGCCCGTAGTGTCTTCGCCCAACGTGCTTCCGCACCGAGGCCATGCCCAGCTGCGGCCGACGCCAGACGTAAAGGCCTACGCCGATCAGCGCGATCAACACAATCGGAGTGAACGCCTCCCTTGGCAACAGCCGTGCCAACGATGCCCCAACTGCCGCTCCGACCGCAGAAGCAACGACCAGCGGCGCCACGGTCCGCCAATCAAGTGGAATCCGCAGCGCGTAGGTCAGCGAGCTGGTCGCCGTTCCGCAGAACGAGGAGATCTTGTTCGTGCCCAAGATCATTGCCGGTGGGGTGCTGCTGGGAAGCCCGATCAGCAGAGCCGGTAGCTGGATCAGCCCACCGCCGCCTACTACGGCATCAACCCAGCCCGCGACAAATGCCGCAAGGATCAGCGCCGCCAATGACAGCGTGGAGAGGTCCGACAAATGGGGGCCTCAGCCCAGCCGGGTTGGACCGTGCACCGCAGCCAGGATTGCACCGAGCGCATCCTCGACGGCGACCTCGATCTGCTCCCCGCTCCTTCGATCCCGCACTTCGATCACACCGTCTGACAAGCCGCGGCCAACCACAACGATGGTCGGCATCCCCATGATCTCGGAGTCGGCGAACTTGACGCCCGGGCTCACCGTCCGATCGTCCAGCAGCACCGAGACACCAGCCTCATCCAGCCGGACCGACAGGTCGGCGGCGGCCGTGGTCACCAGGTCGTCCTTGCCGGCTGCCAGTACGTGCACATCGAACGGTGCCAGCTCGGGTGGCCAGCAGAGTCCCTTGTCGTCACAGGTGCCCTCTGCCACCGCCGCCACAGCCCGGGAGATGCCTACCCCGTAGGAGCCCATCGTGACCGTGACGAGCTTTCCGTTTTGATCAAGCACCTTGAGCCCAAGCGCCTCAGCGTACTTGCGGCCCAGCTGGAAGATGTGCCCCATTTCGATACCGCGGGCCAAGGTCAGTGGGCCCGACCCGTCAGGAGCCGGATCGCCCTCGCGAATCTCTGCCGCCTCGATGATCCCGTCGGGTGTGAAGTCGCGCCCGCAGGTGAGGTCGAAGACATGTCGACCGGGCTCATTCGCGCCAGTCACCCAACGAGTACCGGAGACCACCCGAGGATCGACCAGATACCTGATCTTGGTGATGGATTCCTCGCCGAGCACAGCCGCTGCCCGCTCACCAGAGCTGTCGAATCGAACCGGCCCCAGATAGCCCTTCACGAGTTCTGGGCGTGCGGCGAAGTCCTCGTCGCTGAAAGGCTCGGGTTCAGCCGGCTCCAACTGAGCTGCGAGCCGTCTCAGATCCAGCTCACGATCCCCTGGCACACCGATCACCAGCGGGTGCCGGGAGCCATCGACCTCAGTGATCATCAGCACCACGTTTTTCAGGGTGTCGGCGGCCTGCCAGGGCCGGTCTGGTCGCGGCAGGCGGGCGTTGGCCAGATTCACCAGCGTCTCGATGGTTGGCGTATCCGGGGTGTCCTCGACGTGGGCCCTCGGCGCATCGTCGTACGGCAGCGGCGCCGGTGGCGTGATCCGGACGGCTTCCACATTGGCCGCGTAACCGCCAGGTGAGCGTACGAATGTATCCTCACCGTTCTCGGCGATAGCCAGAAACTCTTCGCTCGCCGAGCCGCCCATCGCCCCTGACATGGCGTGCACGATGACGTACTCGAAGCCGAGACGATTGAAGATCTTGATGTACGCGTCACGGTGGGTCGCGTACGACTTGGCCAGGCCCTCATCGTCGATGTCGAAGGAGTAAGAGTCCTTCATGACGAACTCGCGCCCCCGGAGCAGTCCCGCACGCGGACGAGCCTCGTCGCGGTACTTGGTCTGGATCTGGTACAGCGAGAGCGGCAAGTCCTTGTAGGACGAGTACATGTCCTTCACCAGAAGGGTGAACATCTCCTCGTGTGTCGGCCCAAGGAGGTATTCGGCGCCTTTGCGATCGCGCAGCCGGAACACCGCCTCGCCATACTCGGTCCAGCGTCCGCTGGCCTCGTAGGGCTCCTTGGGGAGCAGCGCCGGGAAGTGCACCTCCTGAGCGCCGATCGCGTTCATCTCCTCGCGAACGATGCGCTCGACGTTGCGCAGCACGCGGTAGCCCAGCGGCAACCAGCTATAGATGCCTGGCGCAGCACGACGGATGTAGCCGGCACGCACCAGCCAGCGATGGCTCGGCACTTCGGCATCAGCCGGATCCTGACGCAGCGTGCGGACAAAAAGCTCCGACATTCGGGTGATCACCCGAGCACTGTATTGTCTTGGCTCGCGCATCGCGCTTGAAGCCCGCCTACTTCGTCCTCGTTCGCAGACCAAAGAGCACGCCCGCTCACTCCTCCTCAGCACGGCGGCGCGCGATTACCGACGCTCGCCAAGGATTGTCTTGGCTCGCGCATCGCGCTCGAAGCCCGCCTACTTCGTCCTCGTTCGCAGACCAAAGAGCACGTCTGCCCGCACGCCCGGCTCCGGCCGAGTGCACACCACTCGCCGACGATCGCGTCTTGCGCTGGACGATTAGCGCGCACTCGACAGAGGTTGGTTCTGCTATCCCCGCATCAGCCCTTGCGGCTGCTTTCTCATCACCGTGGCGCTGATGCGCCGCTGCGCATCCAGCAGCCGATCACGGAATGGTGCCTCGGC
>JAJTCL010000169.1 GCA_021323255.1 Propionibacteriaceae bacterium
GTCCGCCACGGCGACGCCGCCACTGGTGCGCTGCCCGACGGGAAAACCCACTCAGCGGGCTAGCCATCCCATCGACGATCGGGTGTATGGCGGGAATCTGTCCTTCGAGGCGCAACCCACATTTGAGCCCGCCGCGCTCGAGAAACGCTTCAGCTTCGCCTATGACGTGCTCCAGCAAACGCTTCCGGTCAGCCAGAATCCGGCCTGGATCGCCCAACTCGCGGTTGGGCAGCTGCGCGGAGAGGACGGCTTCGTTCACGGTGCACGGAACACCGCCGAAAGCTTGGCGCAGTGTGTCGTCACCAGCACTATGTACAGCCCGTACGTGCCCACGCGAGGCGACATTCGCAGCGAAAGCCTCAGCATCAATGGCCGGAACGGATGGCTGATCGAGAGCGAGATCACCGTCGACCAGCCCGATCTTGCGCTGCTAGGTGATCACGTGATCTTCATCGTGATACGCGATGGCAAGGATTGGGGGTTCTTCTTCGGTGCGGTGCCCATCGGCAACGCCCAGCTGGACGCGGTGCTCGCCAGGACGGTACGCGGGCTTCGCGCGGGCTAACCCTCGACCGCCTCCTCGGAGATGACGGTCATCGATTCCAGCAGCGGCGAGCCGAAGGTCGTGGCCATCGCGACATCGCTGGCGTCGCGACCGCGGCCGATGAGCACCCGGCCTTTACGTTTCTCGTTGTTTCGCGGATCGAACGTCCACCAGCGATCACCCAGATAGACCTCCATCCAGGCCGCGAAGTCCATAGGCAGATCGCGAGGCGGGATGTCGATCTCCGGCAGGTAGCCGAACACGTACCGAGCGGGGATATTGAGCGCTCGGCAGAACGAAACCGCGAGGTGGGTGAAGTCCCGGCAGACGCCATAACCGCTGTTGTGGACATCGGCGGCCGTGGTCAGCGCTGTACTAGCGCCGTACTCGAAGCGAAGATGATCGTGCACGTAATCACAGATCGCCTGCACCCGATGGTAGCCGGGCGGGGTGGTGCCGAAGCGGTTCCACGCTTCGGCGCCGAGGACATCCGGCAGGCAGAAGCGGCTGGGGAGCGTGTAGATCAGCGCCTCATCGGGCAGCTGATCGGGTGTCAGCTCCGGTACCTCCTCATCAACGTCTTCCACTGCATCGGGAGCGATCACCGTCGCCTGATAGTTGATCACAGAGCGTCCAGTGGGAATCATCAAGCGTCGGCAGGGATTCCCGTACAGGTCGGTGTAGGCATGGGTCGGTCCATCCGGCTCAAGCGACCAGCGCTCATCGATTACGTCGACCTTCTGATCACTCAGCGGCTCGACCTGAAAAACTGCGGGAACTGCGGTCGCCGATTGGTGAACGAATTCGCAGCCGACCGTCAGCCGGCGCGTCACGTTCACCAGGACCTCCCGTCACGAACCAGCACTAGCGTCTCCCCTCGCTGCCGACCTGATCACCCGGGCGGGAGTTTACGAGGTAGGCATCGTATCGCGTGGTCCAGATGAGATGCCCAGGCCGAGGCGGGCACCCGTCTCGAATGACGAACGGCATTCACTCAGCCCTCTTAATCTCTATATTCTCTAGCGACCTAGTAGAGATAGAGGGATTTCCTCTCAAACGAAGGTGAGACATCCATGTCCATACGCAAACTGCTCCGCGTACGGTCCGTCGCGGCACTGTCCGCAATTACTGCCGCAGTGCTCCTGCTCACTGGTTGCGTCGGGAGTGCGGCCACAGCGCCGGGTGACGCCGGAACCACGACCTTGCACCTGGTTGGGTATGCGGTGCCGAAGGAGGCGAACAACGCGATCCAGAAGAAGTTCGCCCAGACCCCGGAAGGCAGGGATGTCGTCTGGGAGGAGTCGTACGGTGCCTCGGGCGACCAGAGCCGGGCCGTGGTCAACGGCCTCCAGGCCGACTACGTGAACTTCTCACTCGAGGGCGATGTGATCCGGCTGGTCAAGGCCGGGCTGGTCGAGGAGAACTGGAAGTCCGGACCCACCAAGGGCATCGTCTCAGATTCAACAGTCGTCATTGTGGTGCAGAAGGGCAATCCGCTGGGCATCAAGGACTGGTCGGACCTGGTCAAGCCCGGGGTCAAGATCGTGACACCCAACCCGGCGTCGTCCGGCTCGGCGCGTTGGAACATCCTGGCGGCCTACCATCAGGTGATTGCCAACGGCGGCACCGAGGCTGAGGCGAAGGAGTACCTGACGAAGTTCTTCAACCACGTCGCTTCGCTTCCAGGCAGCGGACGCGACGCCACCAACGCCTTCCTCGAAGGCGCGGCCAATGTGTTGATCTCCTACGAGAACGAGGCCATCCTCGCCCGCCAGTCAGGCGAGGACTTCGACTACATCGTTCCTGATGCCACGATCAAGATCGAAAACCCGGGCGCGGTGTTGAAGAATGCCAATCCCAAGGCAAACGCCTACCTGGACTTCGTGTTGAGCAAGTCCGGCCAGGAGGAGTTCGTGAAGAAGGGCTTCCGACCTGTCGTTGCGGACACCCCGATCGGCGAAGTGGCGGGTGCCAACGATCCGGCCAAGCCCTTCCCCGTGCCGCCCAAGCTGTTCACGATCAGCGACCTCGGCGGCTGGGATGCGGTGAACGCGAAGTTCTTCGACGAAGCCACCGGCCTGGTGCCGCAGATCCAGCAGGCAACGGGCAGGTCTCAGTGACCCATCGCACCGGGGTAGTCGAGCCGCCTCCGCTCGATTCCCCGATAGCAGGCGCGGCCACCAACGCCGCTGGCCGCCGTCTGCTGCGCGGGCGTAGTGCGACCTCGCTCACCCGAGCCTCCGGTTTGGGACTCGGCGTCGCATTGATGTGGTTCAGCTTGCTGGTGCTGATTCCGCTCACCGCGGTGCTGGTCCAGGCTTCCGAGGGCGGCTGGTCGGCCTATTGGGAGAGCCTGCGCAGCCCACAGACGTTCGCCGCACTCAGACTCACTGTGGGTCAGGCGATTCTTGTCACTGTGGTGAACATCTTCATGGGCACTACGATCGCCTGGGTGTTGGTCCGTGATCACTTTCCCGGCAAGCAGGTGCTCGAGGTGGTGATCGACATTCCGCTGGCACTTCCGACTATCGTCGCGGGACTGGTGCTTCTCAGCCTCTACGGGCCGTCGAGCCCTCTCGGCGTCAACTGGGCCAATACTCCGGTCTCGGTGTTCTTGGCCTTCTTGTTCGTGACACTGCCGTTCATTGTGCGCACCGTGCAACCAGTTCTGCTGGAGATAGAGCCGGAAGTGGAGGAAGCGGCCGCGTCGCTGGGCGCCACTCAGTTCACGATCTTCAGCCGTGTGATCTTGCCCAGCCTGGCTCCCGCCATCGCCTCCGGGGCGGCGCTCTCCTTCTGTCGAGCGATCAGCGAGTACGGGTCACTCGTCCTGCTATCAGGCAACCTGCCCTACTCCACTGAGGTGGCGTCGGTGCGCATCCTGTCCTACATCGAGGGCGACAAGCTCACCGAGGCGGCGGCGCTGGCCTCGATCTTGCTGATCGTCGCGCTCATCGTCATCGTCATTCTCGATGTCATCTCTCGTCGGGTGGCACGCTATGCGTGAGGCCGCCGCCTCCCAGACCGCGACTCGATGGGTACTGCGAGTGCTGGTCGTTGGCTACCTGTTTCTTCTGGTGATCTGGCCAGTCGTGTTGGTCGCGCGAGAAACGTTCGCCGACGGACTGGCTCCGGTGATCGACGCTTTGCGCCAGCCGGAAGTGATCTTCGCATTCCAGTTGACCCTGTCAGCGGCCTTCTGGGCGGTCGTGATCAACACGATCTTCGGAGTCGGCATCTCGCTGCTGCTGGTGCGCTACACCTTCCCGGGCAGACGCACGTTGAATGCACTGGTGGACCTGCCGCTGGCGGTTTCACCCATCGTCGTCGGCCTGTCGCTGGTACTGGTCTATAGCGGCCGTACGGGTTGGCTGGGCGGCAGCCTAGAGCAGGCCGGTCTGCAGATCATCTACGCGCCGCCCGGCATCATCCTGGCCACCGCGTTCGTCAGCATGCCGCTGGTGATTCGGGAGGTCATGCCGGTGCTCCAAGAGATCGGAACCGAGCAGGAGCAGGCCGCCCGTAGCCTGGGCGCCTCGGCACTTCAGACCTTCGCTCGCATCACCTTGCCGGCGATCCGTTGGGCACTGCTCTACGGCGTGGTGCTGAGCCTGGCTCGATCCCTCGGTGAATTCGGTGCCGTCAAGATCGTCTCCGGCGGCGTAGCCATGCGCACCCAAACAGCGACGCTGCTGGTTGAGGAGCGGTACCAGCAGTTCGGCGTCGAGAACTCGATCATCGCCTACACTGCAGCCTTCATTTTGGCGTTGATCGCGGTAGTCGCCCTCGTTGTCGTGAGCAGCTTTCAACCTCAGAAGGGGACTCGGCGATGAGCATCAAGATCACAGGCGTCGGTAAGAAGTTCGGCGACTTCACCGCGCTGGCGGACATCGACCTGGATATCGCTACCGGCGAGCTGACAGCACTGCTGGGACCCAGCGGTGGTGGCAAGTCAACACTGCTCCGGATCATCGCGGGCCTGGAGGTTGCCGATGTCGGGTCAGTGGAGATCGAAGGAGTCGATGCCACCAGCCTGCCGGCGCAGAAGCGCAACGTCGGCTTCGTCTTCCAGCACTATGCCGCGTTCCGGCATCTCAACGTGGCCGGCAATGTGGGCTTCGGGCTGAAGATCAGGAAGCGGCCTCGGCGGGAGATCAAGGCGCGCGTGGCTGAGCTGCTCGAGCTGGTGCACCTCTCCCAGTTCGCTGACCGCCTTCCGGCGCAACTTTCCGGCGGGCAGCGGCAGCGGATGGCGCTGGCCCGTGCGCTGGCGATAGAACCTACTGTCTTGTTGCTGGACGAACCGTTCGGCGCCCTGGACGCCAACGTCCGCAAGGAACTGCGGGCCTGGCTGCGCAGGCTACATGACGAGGTGCATGTCACCACAGTCTTCGTCACCCATGATCAAGAGGAGGCGCTGGAGGTGGCTGACCAGATTGTGGTGATCAACCAAGGACGGATCGAACAGATCGGTCCACCGCACGAGCTCTATGACCATCCAGCCTCGGAGTTCGTGATGAGCTTCCTCGGGCCAGTGACCACCCTCGACGGTCACTTGGTACGACCGCACGACCTGGAGATTGAAACCCACCCCTTCAGCGACGCGTCTGCCGGCCGAATCGAGCGTTTCAACCGCGTCGGCTTCGAGGTGCGACTGGACGTCCGGCTGATCGGGGACGATACAGCACCTCCGGTGCTTGTCACGCTGACCCGTGCGGACGCGACCGCCAAGGGACTGGAAACCGGGATGCCGGTGTGGATCACACCAGTGGCCGGCGCCTCTCAGGTCCGGATCACCACTGCTGCGACACCTGGCGCCGAAAATCTCGACCTCTCAGCTGCGAACTCCGCACCGCAACCTACTTTCACCTAGCGGCGGACCAGGGGCTTTTGGCATCCCCCCGCAGCGTGGGATCTTGACGCAGTACATGGCATGCATGCCGCGTCCAGCGTGCGCATCCCACGCAGCGATGGGATATTCACATCGGGTGATGGACCGGTCAGAGATCGTCGTTCCAGCGCGGGTCGTTGTCGTACGCCTCGTTGCGCTCCTCCACCAGCTCGAGTGCGCGTTCGGCCTCCTCACGCGTCTTGTAGGGGCCGAGCCGGTCGGTGATCTTTGTGTCGTTGTTGTCCGGTACGACCTGATGGGTCTTCAGGTCATACCACCACTGGCCGTCAGCCATGTCACCCTCCTTTGGGCCGGATCACTTCGACGTTACTCCCCGGCCATGATCCCGAGAAAGCGGTCAGAAACGACATGAGGTCGGCCGAATTTGATGTGGTTTTCGACCGGTTTCGGGAAAGTAGGATCGCGAGGTGACCATCCAGCCTGCGACCATCTCGCCGCCACGCGAAGTGCCGGCCACCATTGAGCGGCCACGCTACGTGGGCCGGCCAGCGCCTGATCGTTACGCCGGCGATGACATCCAGCCGCCGGAGATCATCGAGAAGATGCGGATCGCTGGCCGCATCGCTGCCCAAGCAATGCGCGGGGCCGCCACGGCGATCAAGCCTGGCGTGACAACGGATGATCTTGATCAAGTAGTCCACCAGTTTCTGATCGACCACGGCGCATACCCTTCAACGCTCGGTTATCGCGGCTTCCCGAAGTCCTGCTGCACCTCTGTCAATGAGGTCATCTGCCACGGCATTCC
>JAJTCL010000170.1 GCA_021323255.1 Propionibacteriaceae bacterium
ATCTTGAAAGAGCGCATGTTCGACGTCACGAGGTGATCACCTTCTACCGCTCGTTCCTGGCCGCGCTGGCAGACCCAACCCTCCGCAACGGCTTGACGGCTGGAATTGGCATATGTTTCGGATTGATCCGATCACCGAGAACGTGCCAGACGGGAGCAGCAGGTGAAATGGGGCAAGGCCGCGCTGCTGGCCGCCGCAGGAATGGTTTCAGCGGCAGCGGCCCAGCAGGTGCTTACAGTTCGTGATCGTCGGCGGTTTCCGGCGCCGGGCCTGCTGGTTCGTGTCGATGGCCGTCAGATTCACCTGCATGTTCGCGGAGCTGAGTCTGAAGGACCGACGGTCGTGCTCGAGGCGGGCATGGGCTCGTTCTCATCAAACTGGTACTGGGTTCAAGAAGAACTCGCTCCGGTCGTGCGAAGCGTTAGCTACGACCGTGCCGGGCTCGGCTGGAGCCGGCGCAGCCCCCGTCCCCGGGACGCCCAGACAATTGCGATGGAGTTGCGCGACGCGCTGCGGGAGGCCGCGATCGAGCCGCCGTACGTGCTTGCCGGTCATTCCTTCGGTGGCCTTCCGGTCCGCGCATTCGCTGATCTCTATCCCGAGCTGACCGCTGGGTTGGTGCTGGTGGATGCATCCCATCCCGACCAGTGGGTGCGTTGGCCGATCCCGCACGCGGACCGGATTCTTGAGGTCTCGCAGCGGATCTTTGGCTGGCTCGGCTGGCTTGGGGTGTTGCGGGCGCTCAATCTGGCGCGTGGCATCTCGGCTGGACTGCCAGCTCGCCAGGCAGCGGAGCTGCGGGCGGCCGCGGCCTTGCCTGGTTTTGCCGCCACCGAGGCAGCACAAATCCACTCCTGGCCGGTGAGCCGCGAGCAACTGAACGCCGCCGAGTCGCTGGGCGCGCTGCCCCTGGCCGTGCTCGCGGTCAGTGAGCAACCAGTTGGTGGTGAGCTATTGACCGCTCTACAGCGGGAACTGGCGGAGCTGACCGAAGACGCCAGCTTCGAGATCGTGCAAGGTGCCAGTCACGAGTCACTCATCTCCAATCGCGGGTACGCCCACGTCGTCGCGAAGACGATCAAGGCGGTAGTGCAGGCGGCCACAGATCGTTCCGTCAATCCTGATGCGTAAGTTGTCCAGACCACGTGCCGAGCAACCGCCGCAGACATTGCTGGCCGGAAAGCTCACTGCGCCACTCCTCCAGCCGGGCGTTGTGACCCGGAACCGCCTGCTCGACGTGTTGGACGAGACCCGGCGGTTGTGCCTCGTTGTCGCTCCCGCCGGATGGGGCAAGACCACCTTGCTGACCGAATGGGCCCGCCAAGCCGGTGACCACGTGGCCTGGCTGACTCTGGATGAGACCGACGACGAACCGCATCGATTCTGGACCTACGTCGTCACGGCGCTTCGGACGGCGGCGCCGGACCTGGGCGGCGACGCGTTGGCGGCGTTGCGGGTCCCCGGCATCGACCCCCTCGAGATCGCGGTGCCGGCATTGCTCAACGACCTGTCCGCGAGCGAGGCCAGGCACGCGCTGATCTTGGACGACTACCACTTACTGACCGACGTCCGCATCCACGAAGCCATCGAGTACCTGCTGAGCTACCTGTCGCCGTCGCTTCGGCTGGTGATTGCTGCCCGGTTCGACCCGCCGCTGCCTCTCGCCAGAATGAGGGCTCGCGGCGAACTCAGCGAGATTCGAGCCGCCGATCTGCGATTTCGCGCAACAGAAGCCGCCGGGCTGGTCTCGGCGGTGGGTCAGGTCGAGATCAGCTCGGACGCCGTCGACGCTCTTGTCGACCGGACGGAGGGCTGGGCGGTCGGGCTCAAGCTGGCCGCACTGACCATTCGCAGTTCCCCGGACCCGTCTGGGCGCGCCGCAGCCGTCCGCGGCGACGACCGGCACATCATCGACTTTCTCTCCTCGGAGGTGCTCGATCGACTGCCGGCCGACCGACGGGAGTTTCTGGTGCAGACCGCGGTACTGGATCGGTTGTGCGGCTCGTTGTGCGACGCAGTGCTCGGCCGCACCGGGTCGGCGGCCGTCCTGGAAGCGTTGGAGCGGGCCGATCTGTTCGTCGTCCCCTTGGATGCTCACCGCGAGTGGTACCGATATCACCGGCTCTTCCGAGACGTGTTGACTCGCGAGCTGAAAGCAACCTCACCTGGTGCCGTCCCGGAACTGCTTCGCCGCGCGGCGGACTGGTATCTGACGGCAGGCCAAGTCGACGAAGCAGTGCGGCTGCTGCTGGCAGCCGGAGACCGGCGGCGGGCCGCGGAGGTGTTGCTGCCAGCTGAGGATGCCTTCCTCGAGCAGGGCGGGGCCGCTACCTATCTGCGCCTCGCCGACCAGCTGGGTGAGGTGATCGTACGCGCAGATCCCCGGCTCGCGGTCAGCATGGCCGGTGCGGCCGGGCAGAGCGGTCAGTTGGAGCGCCTCCCGGCTTTGCTCGACACTGCCGAGGCGGGCCTGCGAGACCACAATCCGCCGTATCAGGGATGGCGCAGCCTGGAGGCCGCGGCCGCAGTCTTGCGGGCCGCCTACGACCCGAGGACGCGCGCCGATCCGCCCGCGATGCTGGCAAAGGCCGAGCGGGCGGTCAGCCTGGAGACCGATCCGACTCTGGAGGGTTACGTCATCGCCCGGATCACGCTCGGCGCCGTGCTTTCCGGGCTTGGCCGCCACGCCGAAGCCGGCCCCGTACTCGTCGAAGCCTGGGAACGATCGGCCCACGTCGAGGTGCCGGTATTCATCAGCTTGCAGGCGGCCGGTCTGCTGGCCATGTGTCTGCTGGAAACCGGCCGGGAGGATGAGTCGCGGCGGCTGGTGCATCAGGTTTCGACCACCGTCCAGGCGATGCTGGACGCTCTGGGGGATGCGGCCGCTGCAGCTGTCACCTTTCTGATCGCCGTCGATGGCCGGCTGGCGTACCGCGAGGGCCGGATCGACGAAGCCCGGCGGTTGCTTGCCAGGGCAGCTGAGCTCGCGCGTCTTGCTGGGCACCCCAGCCAGCGGGTCCACGTGCTGACCGCGCTGGCTGATGCGGAGCTGGCCGCGGGCGACCGTACGGCAGCCAGGTTCGTCCTCGCCGAGGCCAGGGAGACGGCGGAGACGGAGATCGCGTTCCCGGCCACAGCTGCGCGACTAGCGGCAGCGGAGGAGCGGATCGGCCGGGGTGCGGCTCGCGTCGCACGGCAGAAAGGGCAGCTTGCCGAGCAACTGACCGACCGCGAGCTCTCACTGCTACGCGCGCTGCAGGGCCCGCTCAGCCAGCGTGAGATCGGTGCCGAGCTCTACCTGTCGGTCAACACGATCAAGGGCTATACCAAGAGCCTGTACCGCAAACTTGGCGCCGCCTCCCGCGCCGAGGCGGTCGAGCGCGGACGCGAATTGGGTCTCATCTGATCCGGCGAGCTGGACAGCGCAGACACCACCCAGGGTGGTTTTGAGCTGGGGTGGAGCGCGGCCCCACCATCAGCGTCCAAGCTGGCCCCAACCCGAATAGCAGGAGATGCCTGATGGAGCTTACCTATCGCCTCGAGATCCGTGGCCCGTTGCCACGCGCGGCCCAAGAGGAGCTGGGTCGGCGGTTCGGCGATGTCGAGGTGCAGTCCGAGGAGACCTGGACCGTCGTGTCCGGTCTTACGGTCGACCAAGCGGCTCTTCGGGCGGTTCTCAGCCTGCTGTGGGACCTCGGCAGTGAGGTGCGTCTCGTGGAGGCCATCCCTCTGCCCAGCAGCGGAGAAGAGGAAGTCGAGTCATGACACATACCAGAGAGCAGTCCGGCGCCGGCGGTGTTCGCGCACTTATCAGGCAACACTCGACCACCACGTTCTTTCTCTTTACATTCCTGATCACCTGGGCGGTGTGGGTGCCCAACGTTCTCGCCCCGGACAGCTTCGTCGGCACGCTGGCCGCGTATTGGACCTACATGCCGGCCCTTGCCGCGGTCATCGTGGCAGCGATCGTGGGGAGCCTCCGCGACCTGGGTGCCCGGCTGGTCCGCTGGCGAGTCGGCTGGCGCTGGTACGCCGTCGTGCTGCTCGGTCCGGCCGCCTTCTACGCCGCCGTGGCGGCGGTACACGTCGGGTTCGGGTGGTCCGGCGAGCCCGACCAACCCAACGCTCTTCGGGCGGCTCTCATCGGTCTCCTCCCGTTGTTCCTCGTTTTCATCCTGACCGACGGACTCGGCGAGGAACTGGGCTGGCGCGGCTTCGCGCTGCCTCGGATGCTCAAGCGCACCGGCCCGATGCTGGCGAGCCTGGTGCTCGGCGTCATTTGGGCGCTATATCACCTGCCGCTGTTCTGGACCGTGGGGCGGCCGCTCTACGGCGAGTCGTTCCTGATCCTGCTGGTGGAGCTGCCGGCGATGTCGGTGCTGTACACGTGGGTCTTCCAGCACACCGCCGGCAGCGCGCTTCTCGCGATTCTGTTCCACGCCTCGGGGAGCGCCTGGTTGAGCGTGTTCGTGGCCACAGTCAGCGCCGCCGAAGCAGACAGCCTGCGCTCGACACTAGTCGTCCTGCTGCTGAAATGGCTGCTGGCCGCGGCGGTGGCGGTGTCCTGGTTGCGGCAAGTGCCCGCAGGCAAATGGCGTCGGCTGGCAGGTGCGCGATGACGGGAGCGAACACCCAAAAGGGCGGCCGGCGTCCGGGCGCGGCGTGGATGGCCCTAGCGGCGCTAGGGGCGCTGCTGTTGGTGGGCATCGCCTCGGTCCTGGGCATGGCGCCAACAGCGCCCACCGGTCCCGACGCGCCGGCGGAAACCTTCAGTGCCGCCCGGGCGATGACTCACATCTCGGCCATTGCGGACGATCCGCGGCCGGTGGGATCGGCGCAGCACCGCGAGGCCAAGGCCTACCTGCTGGACCAGCTCGAGTCACTCGGATGGCGTACCGAAGTCCAGGAATCGATCGGGATGTTCGACTATGGCGTCGACGGCACCCAGTCGATGGCTGCGGTCGCCAACCTGATCGCAACGAGACCGGGCACCGCTTCGACCGGGACCGTGATGCTGACCGCCCATTACGGCACGGTCGCCGGGTCACCGGGCGCCGGTGACGACGGGATCGGCGTCGGTGTGCTGCTCGAAACCGCGCGGGCGCTCAGTACCGCAGCTGCACCTCGGAATACGGTGATGATCTTGCTGACCGACGCCGAGGAGGTTGGGCTGCTCGGCGCGGAGGCGTTCGTACGGGAGCGTGCGAAGGAGCTGGGGACGACCGTCGTGCTCAACCACGAGGCACGCGGCGCTGGCGGCGGGCCGATGACATTCCGCATGTCGTCGCCGAATAGCGAGCTCATTGAGGTATTGGCCGCGGCCCCGGGCGTGTTCGCAGACTCGAGCTCTGAGGCGACCTTCGAGGCGTTGCCGAACGACAGCGACTTCACCCCGTTCCAGCAGGGCGGCCTGTACGGCTACGACACAGCGATCATGGCTGACGGCGCCTACTATCACAGCCCCAACGACGACCCAGCCCATCTCAGTGCAGCCTCCCTGCAGCAGATGGGTGACACCACTCTCGCCATGACCCGCGAGCTGGAAGATATGGACTTGGCCGCGATCGGACGCGGCGGGGAGGAGATCGTCACCGCCCTGCCTTGGGGCTTGCTCTGGTATCCGCAGAGCCTGGAGATTCCGCTCGCGATTGGTGTGCTGGTCCTCGCAGCCGTGCTGGTGTGGGTGTTGCGGCGGCGAGGTGCGCTGACGCTACCGCGCGTCGCCCTGTCGGCGGCCGCTTCGGTTGCTGTGCTTGTGGTAGCAGGCGTCGCAAGCTACGCGGTGTGGCGATTGGCGCTGCTGATCGACCCGGCCCAGGTTTCTGTCGTGGTCGGCGAGCCGTACCGACCCCTGCTCTATCGGCTGGCGATGCTGCTTGCCGGTTCGACTGCCATCCTGTCGTTGTATGCGCTGCTACGTCGCCGGCTAGGTGCCGTCGGCCTCGCCGTCGGCATGCTCGTCGTGCTCGCCCTCGCCGGCGTGCTTCTCGCGTTCAGCTTGCCGGGCGTCTCCGGAGCCGTCGTGCAACCGACAATGGTCGTGGCGGCGGGTGCAGTCGTCGCGGTGCTGCTTCCTGAGCGTCGTACGGGTCTCCGTGCTGGTGTCTACCTGCTTGCTTTGGCCGTTACCGCGATCCTGCTCGGGCCGGCCGTCTGGATCGGGTTCGATCTCGGGCTCAGTGCGGGACCGCTCAGTGCG
>JAJTCL010000171.1 GCA_021323255.1 Propionibacteriaceae bacterium
CCAGTTGGCCAGGAATTCGGCTGCCTCACCAGCCCTGGTGAGCAGCGCCGGTTTGTCTGGCGTCATCAGCTCGAGCGTGGTGGCGGGATCCTCGACGATTAGGCCGATCGGTCGCCCTTCGTTGTCGTAGGTGGCGTCGAGAATGAACGATACGGCGTGGAATCCGCCAGTCCCGCGCTGCCGTCACCGACCGACCGGTCGGTCGGGTACGCTTGAAGCGTGAATATGCGTTTGAGGCTGCTGGATGAAGCTCGCCGACTCACCATCACCGAAGGCAGCGTGCCGTCGTTGAATGCCTTGGCGGCCGCGGCGGGTGTGTCGAAAGGCGGGCTTGTTCACCACTTCCCGACTCGGGCGGCGCTGGTGGACGGCTTGGCCCGAGCTGCGATCGCGGAGGTTGACGATGTGATGTTGGCTGCCGCCGCTGCCGGGACGGCCAGCGTCACCTGGCTCCAGCTAGCCTCACCGGAGCCTGCCGAGGCGGATCTATTTCGGGCCCTGGCAGCTGCCTACCAGTCCATCGAGGATGACTGCACGGGAACCTTGACCGCTGCGGCCGAGGCCGCTGGACGGTGGGAAGCCCTCATCGCGGACGAGGTAGGGGACGCGCTGACGGCTCGAGTGATTCGGCTGATCGGCGACGGGATCACCTTTAACACCCTCGTTGGGGTCCCTGTCCCCGTCGACGACGCTGCGGAGCTTCTCGATCGGGTGGCACATCTCGCCCAGCCCTGGAACTGAACACTGGTGGCGTGGCCACTGCTGGCCGGCATCACCGGCCTGGCTCTGCTCGACTCGTTGAACCCCGCAACCATTGCGGCGGTTGCCTCGGTCAATGTTGCTGTTGGCTCAGCATCGTCCCGTGCTCAGCGCTGTCGCTGTGGCCGCCGGGGCCTACCTCACCGTGCTAGGTGTCGGGCTCGTGCTCTTCTTCTCCGCCGGGGCAGCGGCCGAAGCGGTCAATGGCGTGGTGGTCGCCCTCCGTTTCGTGGCGTTCGGGCTCGCAGGATTCAGCCTGATCGTTGCAGGGGTTCGACGGCTCCGCGACCGGCCTCGGAAGCGGGTGCGCCTACCTGACTGGTTCTCACCAGCGACCGCCATCGGACTCGGGGCTGGCATGACAGCGGCTGACCTACCGAATGCCTTCCCGTACTTCATCGGCATCGAGCGGCTTCTCAACGCCAACGTCAGCGGCCTTACCGGGGTTGCTGTCATCGCTGGCTACGCCGCCATCTACTGCCTGCCGTGCGTCGTTCTGGTCGTCATCGGCTCCGTTGCCCACGACAAGGTAGGGGGCCGGCTGCAAAGGCTCGTGGCCCGATTTACCACAGGCGTCGTCAAACGTTCGGTTCCCATCGCCGCGGGATCGATGGTGGCTGGCGTAGGGGTCGCAGCTGTCCCGTTCCTTTAGGGAAAGTCCACAAGCGATCAGGCGAGAGCGGACCATGCGGATGCTCGTGGCATCGAAGGCGCTGGCAGCGGTGGTCGGCGACGACGAGCTCAACCCGGCCTAGCAGCACCACGAGCTCGACAACACCGGCGGCTATCGCGGCTGAACATTCCTGGCGTCGTGGTCCCCACCCGTTCGGAGGCCTGCTCGAAGAGGCGGAGTGCAGGCTAGTAGATCCTGGTCCCGAAACTTGGTGATTCCGCCGGCACTTTGGGATCCTCAACCTCCACCGGTACACGAATCGGGTGTCTGTCGAACTCCCGCTGGTTCAGCTAGTGCTGATGACTGTGGTTCGCCCGCAGCCGGGCGATGCGACTGGTGACGGTGTCTTCATCTCGCCGGGGTGTTGACTAAAGCCTCCAGATGGAGCTGATCCCCTTCGTCGGCTTCCCGTGGATTGAAGTCCTTGCGACTGCCCTTGATCAGTAGCCAGAACATGAGCGCGGCTTCGCCCACGAAGGTGAACCGACTGATATCGAGTGCGTATCCGGGTACCAGCACGGCTCCGAACCCGTCGGCGAGGTATCCGAGCCCGGCAATCACCAGCAGGACGCCGAAGATTCTCGGCATGAGGTCGGATCGGTATGCCAGGAGTCCGATCAGCAGCAGGTGGACGCCGAAGAGGTTTAGGCCGACGTGCCAGACCGTGTCGTAGGCGTCGACCGCGCGTAATGCTTGGTCAGGGTCGCCCAGGAGCCTAAGCGCCACCACGAGCTGGCTGATCGCCACTAGGTAGACCGCGGCATAGGCGGCTCGGAACCAGGCGGCCATGGTCGAGACGCTGCGATTGACAGGCGCGAACACGGTGCGCAGCGCGGCCGCCACTACGATGTCGAGGATCACCACGAGGATCAAGCTGGCGATGCCCCAACGGAACAACCCCTCGGAACCGAGGATGTCCTGCGCGGTCTTGGCCGCATCTCCCGGTGTAATGAGAGCACCGACGGCGCCGAAGGCGCCGAAGAGGGCCAGGACAATTATCAACGCGAGGGCCAGCCCCGCTGTGAGGCTGGCTCTGCGCAACGACTGGGTGTCGTGGTTCACGGTGGTTCTCCTCAGATTTTCGGTGGGAGTCCTGGCTGTCATGGAGCGTCACCGGCCGTGGTCAGGCCGACCAGATCGGCGCTCACCTGCCAAAGCCGTGTCGCGGCGGCTTCGTCGTAGCTGCGTTGGGCGGATTTCTTTGGTTTGCTGTCGGCGAAGTAGCGGCCGGTCACCTGCTCAAGGTCGGGAGCGGAAGCCAGGTAGATCGATGTGGCAGCGCCCTGGGCCGGGGTTTTCATGAAACGCCGCAGGAAGGGGATGAACACTCGCTGCACGGTGGCGGGATCATCGGCTCCGAACGATGTGCGCACCACCCCGGGATGCAGCGCGTTGGCCGTGACGGAGGTGTCCTGAAGCCTCCTGGCCAGCTCGTAGCTGAACAGTACGTTGGCGAGCTTGGACTGGCTGTAAGCACGTGCCCCGGAGTAGGACCGCTCGCCCTGGAGATCGTCGAAGTCGATGCGCCCTTGGGCCTGTGCGTTGGAGGACACCGTCACGACGCGCGCCGGGGCGCTCTGCTGCAGCCGGTCCAGCAGCAGGTTGGTGAACAGGAACGGCGCGAGATGATTGACGGCGAAAGTTCGCTCCAGCCCGTCCGCGGTGGGATGCCGGGTGTTCCAGTACCCGCCGACGTTGTTGACCAGCACATCGATCCTCGACAGGGTCTGGAGTATCTGCTCGGCCAGCCGTCGTACCTCTGCCTGGGCGGACAGGTCGGCGACGAACACGTCGACCTGCCCACCGCCGGCTGCGCGAATCTCCCGGGCCGCGTCCTCGGTGCGCCTAGCGTCGCGGCCGGTGATCGCCAGGTGTGCACCCATCGTGGCCAGGCCCAGAGCGGTCGCCTTACCGATGCCGGCTGTGGCACCGGTGACCAGCACCGTCCTGCCGGCCATCGGGCCGCTGTGAGCCTGTCTCATGTCCGTGCTCCTTCGGTGCATATGGCGCCTAGCTGGTCCCCGGGTGTGGGCAACCGGGATGCGCCCTCAGGCCGGCGTAGTGACCGGCGTAGTGACGGGTCCTGGTGTGGTGGCGGGGCCGTCAGGTTTCGCGTCCGGCTCGTGCTGTCCTTGATCCAGCCGGAAGGGAGGGTACTCGTCTCGCATCAAGGCGACATAGGTGAGAACGCGGAAGACCCAGCGGTTGATGCCAATAACGAAATCGAAGAGAGCCCGTGGGTATTGCCGGGTGATCAACAGGAAGAGGCCGCCGACGAAGACCAGCAACCCGAGGAACGAGATCCCGGCGGTGCTCTGGTAACCGGAGCCCCAGTCGTTGCTCGCGGTCCACCAGTAAAGGAGGTTGCCCGTGAGTAGCCCGACGATGATCAGTTGTGGGATGGCCAGCAACCAGGATTTGACCAGGACCAGGCCATGGGAGAGATGCTCGGGGTAGGCGACGTCGAAGTCGGCCGGGTAGTCGGTCCGGGCCAAGGTGAAGGGTGGATAGCGGTCGGTGCCCAGAGCCGAGTTGGCATAGAAGCCGACCCGCCAGCTCCAGCGCAGCACGCCGACGTTGAAGTCGAACAGCGAGCGCGGATAACGCCCGGTGAACAAGATCGCGAAGCCGGCGATCACCGTGGTGACCAAGAAGGCGACCCAGAGGAACGCCAACACGACGTAGTGCGGGATGGCGAGGAACCACTTCACCAGCCACAGCCAACGTGACAGGTGCGGATCCAACTCGCCGGTCAAACGGACCGGATAGCCGGCTTGGGATGTCGTTGTCGATGTCATTGCTTTATTCCTGTCAGGAGAGATTACGGAGAGTTATGGCAGATGACGCGTGGCTGACCCGGTCGATGATCAGGTCGTCGCGCCGGCCATGGGGTGAGTTAATGGGCGGCTGCCCGGCTCACATGGTGATCACGAACTTTCCCCGAGCGCGTCCCGAATGCAGATCACGGATGGCGTCAGGAACCCGGCTGAGCGGATACGTCCGGTCGATGACCGGAGTCACCTTGCCCGCCTCGATGAGCTGTTTCAGGAGCTGCAAATCCTCCGATTTCGCAATTCAGCCGTTGCCGGCCGGTGCGCGTTGCCTCCCATCGCCGCGGACCGGGCTTGAGATGTCATGAACTGTTTCTTTCGATCCGATGGGCCGGGTTGCCCGCCGTACTTTGTACAAGAGGCTACCATACAAAGTATGGGAGTGCTGTCGTCTGGAAACGCAAAGTTGAAACCAACCAATGAGGGTTCTGACAAGCGCGTCCCGCTCAGCCGGGAACGGGTGCTGCGCGCGGCCATCGCGGTCGCCGACGCAGCCGGCGTCAGAGCGCTAACGATCCGCTCCCTCGCCGCCAAACTCGGGGTCAAGCCGATGTCGGTCTACTACTACTTCGCCAACAAGAGCGAGATCCTCGACGGCATAGTCGATGTCGTCTTCAGCGAGATCGACCTGCCCACGGGCGACGGCGACTGGCAATCGGTGATCCGTCACCGAGCGATCTCGGCCCGTCGGGTTCTGGCCCGCCATCCCTGGGTGATCGTGCTCCTGGAGTCCCGCAAAATTCCCGGCCCTGCGACGCTGCGACACCACGACGCCATGATTGGCACCCTGCGCCGGGCCGGCTTCTCGGTCGAGATGACCGCCCACGCCTACGCCCTGCTCGACAGCTACGTGTACGGGTTCGCAGTCCAGGAGGCCGCACTGCCCTTCGACGGCAAAGACAGCGTCGCCGACGTCTCGGAACCGATCATGCAGCAGTTCCCCTCCGGCGAATACCCCCACCTCGTCGAGATGGCCACCGAACACATCCTCCAGCCCGGCTACGACTTCGGCAACGAGTTCGAATTCGGGCTCAACGTGATCCTCGACGCCCTCACCAGATCGATTCCAACGACGCCGGCCAATCCCCCCAGCTGACCGGCAACGAGCTGGCTCACCAAAGCTGAGTGAGGCATGCCAATCGAACCTCCCTCGGACTCCAAACGGCAACCCTGCGCCGGAGCTGCGCTTCGAGGCCGTCCCGGCCCGGGATCGTCTCGAGGTTCTGGACGGACAGATCGGGAAGGTGTGACACTGAACGTCGTCCTAGGTTGCTCGACCGCTCCGCTATCGGCAGCAGAGAACCTGCCATGCCGACGTCCGCAGGCACCGGCGCCCATCCCAGGACGCCAGAGGCCAGCAGACAGCACTTGGGGGGAAGATGACTCGTTTCGGTGCGTACGACCCGCATCCTCGTGGCCACAATGGCCGCCGCGTTGGCGCTTGTCCTCCCTTGCGCCGCGCCCGCCCACGCCGCGGGCCCAAGAAATTGCACTTAGCTGCCAGGCCGTGACGTCGACCGTGTCGGTTGCTACGAGTTGGTGTGGGTGGACGGTGTCGGTCAGGATGACGTTCGCGAACGTGCAATTCAAGGGCAAGGTGCCGAGCCACCGACTGGGCAATTTCTACGTGATAGGGCCGCAGGACGACACGCCTCAGAGCGAGGATGCGACCTTCGTGCATGACCACACCGTCGCCGGCACGCCATAGCAGAACCACGGTTCTTACCGCGTGCACCTGCGCGGCATCTTCGTGCTGTGCAGTGCTGAGGGCCTCGCCGCTGGTGCCTGCGTAGCGACCTTGAGCCCGCTCGAGGGGCTGGGAACTCTAGCCTTGGCCACGACCGTGAATGGTTAGCTGCTGACTTCGGTTGAGGCCATCGAGGCGGCTGCAGAGGCTGGGCTCGTCACACTGCAAGACACCGGGGCGGTGCTG
>JAJTCL010000172.1 GCA_021323255.1 Propionibacteriaceae bacterium
ACTCAGCCTCGGTCGGCAGGCTCCGACCGGCCCAGTTCGCGTACGCCTCGGCATCCTCGTAGGCGATATGGACTACCGGATGGTCTTCGAGTCCGCGGACGGACGACCCGCTGCCTTCGGGATGGCGCCAGGACGCCCCCGGAGTCCAGGTCCACCAGAGATTGATGTGGCGAAGATTCACCGGTCCTGTCGTACGCGTGAAGACCATCGAGCCTGGTTGCAGATTCTCCTCAGGCGCGCCCGGGAAGTCGGCTGGGTCGAGCGATCGCTCGGCGACGGTGACATAGCCGGATGCGTCGACGAATGCTTCGAATTGTGCGTTGGTGACTTGATGGGTCTCGATCCAGAAGCCATCGACGCTGACCCGATGGGCGGGCGCCTCCTCGGGATAGTGCCGGTCGGACCCCATCGTGTACGTCTGAGCCGGAATCCACGTCAGGCCGTCCGTCGCCGACGGCATGATTACGCTCGCGGAGTCGGGCCCACTCATGTGGCGTCGGCGAACACAGCGTTCCAGTCGTTCTTGATGCTGACCACGGTCCAATTCTCGCGGTCGGCCGTCTCCAGCGCTGGCTCGGCCCCGGCCGTGTAGTCGAATTCGCGGTCCGCGTCGTCGTGCAGTAACAACAGCCGAAGTGATGGAGTAGACGGAGTTCCCGAGAATGCCAGCATGGGCACATCGCCGTTGGAATTGCCGAACGCAAGGATGGGTCGCCGACCGATTCTGCTCCAGATCCGGACCGGCTTCTCCGGTCCGTCATCGAAGAAGTCCATCGCACCCTTGTAGAGCAAGGCGGACTGGCCGCCTTCGGACGAGTAGACGATGCCTAGAGCGCTGCCAATGACCCGCTCAGGCGGAATGCCGTACAGATCTTCGGCGACCGGACGCATGAAGTCCCGATCACCCCCCGATGCGATGTAGGTGGCAAAGTCGTTGGCTTCTAGATAGCGCAGCAGCTCAACCATCGGCAGGTAACCGCATGCTCGGTAGGGACGCTTGAGGCCAGGATTGTCGGCCGCGTCGAAGAACTCCTTGACTCGCCGGTCGTAGTCTTCGACGGTCACGGCTTCGAATGCCTTGGGTACGGCAACCATCAACAACTTCAGGTCGCTGTCGTCACCCTGGTAGTGCTTCACCACAGCTGCACCGAGCCAATGCATATCGCCCTCGTACGCGGCCTGGTAGGGCTGCTTAGTCCGTAAGGCTGAGTCATTCTCGGCCAACTCGCGGAACCGGTGAACCGTGAAGTCCAGCTGGATGACCAGCGGCTTCTCGGTCCAGAGGGTGCCGTCGTTGTCGAAGACGGCGACCCGGGCGGCAGGCTCGACATAGTCGGGCCAGCCCTCTTCGGTCACGAGAGCCACGAAGTCGGTGATCGCGGACTTCGTCGGGCCGTCGTTCCAGGACTCGAGCACGTCCACCATCCCGTCTGTTTACCGGCCTTCGGTGAGTGCAGCCTCGAGCTTGGCCATCGCCTGGTCAATCGTGAACGTGGCAGCCTTCTGACGCGGCGGGAATTCTCTGAACGTCTCCAGGAACTGGGTGACGACAGCAGAGGCCGTCAACACCAGAATGCCGTTCTGCATGATCCAGTCCCAATATGAATTCGACGTCACGTCGGCGCGCTCAAACGGGTCGGTCCGCAGGTTGAATAGTTTCGGAACTCTCAATACGACAAACGGCTCCGCCCAGATCTGCAGCGTGCCCTGCTGTCGCTGCTCCATGAAGATGATCTTCCAGTTGTCGATGCGGATGGCGAGCACATCGCCATCGTCGGAGAAATAGATGAATGCGTTGCGAGGGCTCTTATCGACCTCGCCGGTCAGGTACGGCAGTAGGTTGTAGCCGTCAATGTGAACTCTGAAGGCCTTGTCGCCAACATTGTGACCGGCCTTGAGTTTCTCGACGATGTCCGGCTCTCCCGCGGCAGCAAGGAAGGTCGGCAACCAGTCGTGGTGCTGAATGATCTCGTTCGAGACCGCCCGGGTCGGGATCTTGCCGGGCCAACGAATCATCTCCGGTACCCGGAACGCGCCCTCCCAGTTCGTGTTCTTCTCACTGCGGAACGGGGTCATACCGGCATCGGGCCAGCTGTTCATGTGCGGCCCGTTGTCGGTGGAATAAACCACGATCGTGTCGTCTGAGATGCCGAGCTCATCCAGCTTGTCGAGCAGGACTCCCACAACCTTGTCGTGATCGATCATCGTGTCGTGGTAGGGGGATTGCCAGCGGCCGGCCTGACCGATGCTCTCAGGCTTGGGGTGGGTGTAGAGGTGCATATGTGTTGTGTTGAACCAGACGAAGAACGGCGTACCCGCCGCAGCCTGCCGATCAATGAAGTCGAGCCCATGCTCCAAGATCTCGTCGTCGACTGTCTCCATACGCTTCCTGGTCAGCGGTCCGGTGTCTTCGATCCGCTGCTTGCCGACGCGACCCCAGCGAGGCTCGTCTGTCGAGTCGTCCTCATCGGTCGCCCAGCAGTGCAGCACCCCGCGTGGCCCGAACCTTTCCCGGAAACGTGGGAAGTCCTCTGGAGGTGGGTAGTTCGGTGACTCCGGATCCTCCTCGGCATTCAAGTGATAGAGGTTGCCGAAGAACTCATCAAAGCCGTGAACTGTCGGGAGGAACTCGTTGCGATCGCCTAGGTGGTTTTTCCCGAACTGCCCTGTCGCGTACCCGAGCGGTTTCAACAACTCGGCGATTGTGGGATCCTCCGCCTGGAAGCCGGTGGGCGCGGCGGGCATGCCGACCTTGCTGAGCCCAGTTCGGAACACGCTCTGGCCGGTGATGAATGACGACCGTCCAGCGGTGCAGCTCTGCTCACCATAAGAATCGGTGAAGCGCATCCCCTCGTCGGCAATTCGGTCGATGTTCGGCGTACGGTAGCCCATCAATCCGTCGCTGTAGCAGCTCAGATTGGTGATCCCGATGTCATCCCCCCAGATCACCAGGATGTTCGGCTTGGAGTCGGGCATAGATCCCACACCTTTCGTCACTGAGGAAAGCGCGACGTGATCATGCTCGCGCGGTCGTCGGCCGGCCAGCATCACCCAGGCGGGGTGAGCGGCTCCGTGGAATTGCTTCGCTCCGCTCAGCGCGGATCGCGCTCCGGAATCCGCCGACTTCGTCGTCCCTCGCAGAGGAAGAACGCCTCCGCTCTGTCCGCTCCAGCACGCGGCTGGCGATCCCGTTAGCTGACGCCAGGTTTGGAATTCTCTCGACGCCGCCGATGGAGGGGAAAGATCAGGATGAAGGCGACCACTAGATAGCCGATCACAGCGATCAGCGGGATGAACCAACCGACCACGATGAGCACGAGATAAAGCGCGAGACTAGGCCTGAGCCGCCTTGACAGCAAGGTGATCTCCTCATCCCCGGTGGCAGGATGCACGAGCTGATGACGTACCGCTTGGCCCCACATCACCGACAAAAGCGACGTCACCGCCAGCAACGTGACGCCGTAAATGGTCGCAGCTACCTTCTCGTCCTGCCGCGACTCGAGGAACTCTGCCAGCAGCTTTGTGGGAAAAGGCAGAAATGAGACGACCAGCAGAAGAGCGAGATTCAATCTCAAGAAAGCAGTGTTGGCGCCATGCATGTAATGCGTTATGGAGTTATGCCCCAGCCAGGTCGCACCGATGGTGGCAAAGCTGACAAGGTAGGCAAGATAGGAGGGCCACAGGCTTAGTACAGCGCTAAGCAGCTGTCCCTCGGACCCCTCCGGCACTGAAAGCTCCAGCACCAACAGGGTGATAGCAATAGCGAAAACGCCGTCGCTGAATGCCTCCATTCGAGAAAGTCGTACTACTCGATCGTCGTCTTCATCAGCCATTTCTGATCCTCTCGTCGAGGCCATCGACAGCTCACCCCCGTAGGGTGATGCACCGTCATCGGTGTGGGGCCCATACTGCTGACCAGCCTTCAGGACGGTAACGCAACCAAGAGATCAAAGGAGATGGGATGGCGGTCGAGGAGTTCGTGGTGTACGTCGGGGTGTACCGCAGCGTTGAGGACGCTGAGTCGGACTACCACTTGGTCAAGGACCTGCACACCAAGGCCGGCATGCTTGATGCTTACGACGCCGCGGTGATCGAAAAGCGCGAGAACGGAAAGGTACGCATAACCAAGAAACATGAAACCCCCACCCGGGTGGGCGGAGTGCTCGGCGGGGGTGTGGGACTTGCTACCGGGCTCGTCGTGGCGCTGTTTCCGTTCGCGGCGATCGGCGGTGGCCTACTCGCGGCCACAACCGCCGGCGGGGCCATCCTCGGCGCGGTGAGCGGACATGCAGCGGCTGGGATGAGCCGCCATGACCTCAAGGAGCTGGGTGAATACCTCGACGAGGGGCAGGCAGGTCTTGTGGTCGTCGGTGTGACGGAGTTGGAAGACGACATCAAACAGTCGATGAGCAAGGCTGAGAAGCTCGACACCAGGCAGATCAAGGCCGACACCGCGGAGATCGAACAAGACGCCAAGGCCGCTGGAGCCGAGCAGCCGGCCGAGGACGCCGACACCGAAGACTGACCGCTTCGGAAAGCGGTCACATGCCACACAGCTGAATCGATCAGGGCTTGCCTTGTTGGCAACCGCCTTCCGGGAGAAGGAAGATTTTCGGCGTAGGTCACCCGCCAAGGGTGATGTCCGGTCACCTCTTTTCGGGGGATGGTGCCATCGTGACGGCAACTGAGGACGGAAGTGCTATGCCGGACGATGCTGTGTTGGATCCCGAGGAGCGAGCCGAGCTCGAGCGGCTGCGGGCCGAGGTAGCGGAACTGCGCTCACAAGCCGCCGCCCCGCCCCCTCTTGCCGAACCACCGGTTGCGGCCGCTCCACGGCCGCGGCGGCAGCGGTGGCGCTCGGTGGTCGCGACCCTGCTCATCGTGATCGGCTGCATACTGGCACCGATCTCTGTGGTGGCCGTTTGGACAAAGAACTTGGTCACCGACACTGATCGTTACGTGGCAACAGTGCAGCCGCTGGCCAGCGATCCGGCGATCCAGAGCGCAATCGCGGACAGGATCACCGCCGAGATCTTCACACACCTGGACGTGACGGGTATCACCAACCAGGCGGTCGACGCCCTCGCTGAGCGCGGGTTGCCTCCACTCGTGGCAAATCAGCTGAGCGCACTGTCCGAGCCGTTGGCCAGCGGGGTCGAAAGCTTCGTTCGGACCGAGGTTGGGAAGGTGGTGGCCAGCGACGCGTTCGCCAACGCCTGGACCACTGCTAACCGGACAGCCCACCAGGCGCTGGTCGCTGCCCTGACTGGGGAGACCCGGGAAGGTGTCACGATCGAGAACGACACCGTGAGCATCAACCTCGGTCCGTTCATCCAGGAAGTCAAACAGCGGCTGATTGACCGGGGATTTGAGCTAGCAAGCCGCATTCCCAACGTCAACCCCTCCTTCGTGCTCGTCCAATCCGACTACATCGCCCAAGCTCGCGGTGCTTTCAATCTGCTCAATGCCGTTGGGTTCTGGCTCCCCATAGTGGCTCTGATCTTCCTGGCGATCGGTATCTATGTCGCCAAAGGTCATCGCCGTGCACTGGTGGGTGCAGGGCTCGGCATCGCTGGCGGGATGGTGGTGCTGGCACTTGCGCTCGCTCTTTTCCGCACGATCTACCTCAATGAGCTTCCGCTGGGTGTGTTGACCCGGGATGCCGCAGCCGCCTTCTACGACACCCTTGTCCGGTTCCTGCGGCTGGGCCTGCGTACGGTGCTGGTCTTTGGACTCGTCATCGCGCTGGCCGGGTTCTTCACCGGCCGCTCCGTCACCGCGGTCCGGGCTCGGGCCGGGGTCAGCAAGGGTATCGGCTGGCTGCGAGGCGGCGCTGAGCAGGCTGGCTTCCGCACCGGCCCGGTTGGCGCCTGGGTCTACAGGTACAAGAAGGTGTTGTGGATCGCTGTGATTGCGATAGCGGCGCTGGTGCTGGTCTTCTGGGATCAGCCCACTGGAAGGGTGATCATCGGTTTGACGCTGGCAGTTCTGGTGGCGCTGGTGATCATCGAGTTCCTGGGTCGACCACCTAGCCCAACTGAACCAGAGCTGGTCGAGTCAGAGAGCGCTGCTGCTGTCGACACCAGCGACGTTTCCCCGACTGCCTCAGCCTTGATCAGCGGCTCACAAGCTCCCGACACAGTGGAAGCAATTTCGCGTGGTTGACGTATCTGAAGGCTGAGTGACC
>JAJTCL010000173.1 GCA_021323255.1 Propionibacteriaceae bacterium
GTTGTCGTCGCTGCAGGGATGGATGGCGCTCTCCCCAGTGTGGTGGCAGGGCTCATCGCAGCGCCGGTGGTGGCGTTGCCCACCTCAGTGGGATACGGGGCGGCCTTTGAGGGACTAGCCGCTCTCCTGGGGATGTTGAACGCCTGCGCGCCCGGCGTAGCGGTGGTGAACATCGACAACGGCTACGGCGCCGGGCATTTGGCGGCCCAGATCGCGGCGCCATGAACGGCCGACGCCATGCCTGGATCGATGCCTCAGCCGGAATTGCGGGCGACATGTTGCTCGGCGCACTGATCGACGCGGGTGCAGATCTGGCCGTGGTGCAGCAAGCCGTCGATGCCGTGATCGCGGACTCTGTGAGGATGATTGCCACGCCAGTCACCCGAGCCGGGCAACACGCGAGCCAGGTATCGGTAGAGGTGATCGCCCAGGATGTTCCGGCACGGGACTGGAGCACGATCGAAGACCTCATCGTCACGGCAGATCTCGCCGCACCGGTCCGCGATCGAACGCTCACCAGCTTTGGCCGGCTTGCCGAGGCCGAGGGGCGGATCCATCACCTGCCAGTGGAGCGAGTGCACTTTCATGAGGTCGGCGCGCTCGACTCCATCGCCGACATCGTCGGAGCCTCCGCAGCGCTACACGCGCTGCAGATCGACACCGTCAGCGCGAGTGCGGTCGCGGTCGGGTCCGGACGAATCCACAGTGCGCACGGTGAGCTCGGTGTGCCGGTCCCGGCGGTCGTCGAGCTAGCGACTGGGTGGAAGATCTTCGCCGGCGGCCCCGGCGAACTCACCACCCCAACCGGAATGGCCCTGATTTCTACTCTTGCCGAGGTGTGCGAAGACCTGCCGTTGCTCATCCTTCAGGCGTCCGGGGCCGGCGCCGGCACCCGAGATACTCCCGGTCGGCCCAACCTCACACGCGTACTGATTGGGGAACGAGTCACGCACCCCGTTGATCATCTGTCGGAGGCAGATGTGTTGCTGGAGGCCAATGTCGACGATCTGGACCCTCGACTCTGGCCTGGCGTACTCACCAGCTTGCTCAGGGCAGGAGCCGCAGACGCATGGCTCGTTCCGATCATCATGAAGAAAGGTCGACCCGCGCATACGGTCAGCGTTCTGGCGCGGCCTGATCAGGCAGCCGATCTTCGCTACCTGCTCCTGACACTGACGAGCACAATCGGTGTGCGGGAGACCCGTGTGCGCAAGACGGCCCTGCCACGAGGATGGGTCGATTTGATCCTCGCTGGCAGCTGCATATCAATCAAGATCGCGCATCACCACGGGACGATCTGGCAAGTCACACCTGAGTTCGATGATGTTGAGCGGGCCGCGGATGAGCAGGGTCTCTCCCCGATCACTGTGCTCGAGCAGGCCATGGCAGCCGCGCTATCCGCAGGTCTGGTGGCCGGTGCGCCGATACCAAGCGGACTGCGCACCAGCCGCACGTAGCGATTGTGGGTGCGTCTCAGATCGCAGACCCACTGGCGGACCCACGGCGATTGCGAGGCTGTTAGCGTCCGGAGCCGTCAGCCAATCTGCTCCGCAAGCATGACCCGCCCTCGACCGGCACCTCACCGAGCATCTTGAGTCCCAGCTCGACGCAAAACGTCGTCGCAGCCGTGGGGTCCTCGACCACGATGCCTACGTTCTCCAAGCGTTGGATCGTCATGGGCTTGACGGTAGCAACACGACAACTCAGCTTGGTGGAACTGCTTAGGCCTTGCAACAGCTCCACCCGATCGCGATCGCTTCCTTATGAGCTCACTGTGGAGCACCCAGCGTCGAGTAGATTTGCTCCTTAAAGCCTGAAGCGCGACGAGGTTGCGATAGAAACGCAACACCTATCCAGTCAGCGCCAGAGAGGAAGTCGATGACCGAGCCCACGTCGTCCGCCGCCGCACCGGCGCCACTTACTCCGCCGGAGGGCACGCCGCTGACCCTCACCGCACCGGCTCCACCGCCGCCGGTTGTCACAACTCAGGCACCTGCCATGGCTCCGCAGGTGGATCCGGCGCTCGTCCCAGAGCTGGACGGAAAGGTTGACGGCTTCTTGAGCGCTTTGATGGCGGCTCAGACCCGCTCACCTGAGTTCGCCCAGCAGGCAAACAACGTGCGTGCCATGGGAGACGCTGACATACGCAGATCGGCGGAGACCTCCAATCGCCTTTTGCAGACTCCGGTCCGCGCGCTCAAGGAGGGCGGAATCGCTGAAGGGTCCAAGGTTGGCAACACGCTGCTTGAACTGCGCCGTACGGTCGAGGACTTGGACCCGAGCCGGGCGACTGGGACCCGCAAGTTTCTTGGAATGATCCCGTTCGGCGACAAGATCACCGATTATTTCCGGCGCTACGAGTCCGCCCAGGGCCACTTGAACGGGATCCTGCACGCGCTGCGTAATGGCCAGGACGAGTTGACCAAGGACAATGTCGCGCTCAACCTGGAGAAGCAGAATCTCTGGGGCGCGATGGGTCGCCTGAATGCCTACATCTATGTCGCCGAGCGGCTCGATGCCCGGCTCGCAGCAACCATCGCACAGCTGGAGATCTCCGACCCGGAGCGCGCAAAGGCGCTGAGCCAGGACGTATTGTTCTACGTCCGTCAAAAGCACCAAGACCTGCTGACCCAGCTTGCGGTATCGATTCAGAGCTATCTCGCCATCGACATCATCATCAAGAACAACATCGAGCTGATCAAAGGGGTCGATCGGGCCTCGACGACAACCATTTCCGCACTTCGCACAGCTGTGATCGTGGCGCAAGCGCTGGGAAATCAGAGACTTGTTCTCGACCAGATCACGGCATTGAACACCACCACCTCCGACATCATCCAGCGCACCTCGGAGATGATGCGTGACACCTCTGCACAGATCCAGCAGCAGGCGGCTTCGGCGACGATCGGTCTCCCCCAGCTCCAGGCGGCATTCCAGAACATCTACGCGACGATGGATTCCATCGACAACTTCAAGCTCCAGGCGCTCGACACCATGGCAGCAACCATCGGCACCCTGGAGACCGAGGTCGTCAAGTCTCGGGAATACCTTGATCGGGTACAGCGCCAAGATCAGCAACTAGCGTCGGGCGCCTTGGACCTCGAGAGTGGTGCTACCCCTGGCGGGCTGCGCTGACCTCGAGTCGGGCATCTCGACATCGACTGTCTCATGGGATTCAAGGAATGGATTGCAGCCCTCACGGGGCGGCGTCCGCGACCTTCCGAGCCGTCGATCCCGCCCCCGCCTGCGGCGCCGACCGAAGCCGACATCGTGCGTGCACTGGATCGCGTGGAGAACATGGTCGAAGGCGGCGTGGTGCCAGCGCCGGTCCAATCCAGGGTCCGCCGGGTTGCGCACACCGTACGCGAGACCATGCCCAGATTGCGTAACCTCGGGCTGGGCAGCCCGGAGGCGTATTCAGTCATGGCAACGGCCACCGACTACCTGCCCGAGGCGGTTGGCGCGTATACCCGGCTGCCGCGACAGTGGGCCGACTCCCGCCCAATTGAGAACGGCAAGACCTCGCTGATGCTGCTCATCGACCAGCTGGATCTGCTGAGCACCACAATGGAGAAGATCTTTGACGCGGTGGTCCGGGTCGACGCGGACGCGCTCATCGTGCATGGCCGCTTCCTGCAGGAGAAGTTCGGGCACGCGTCCACCGGAGGAGCGCTCAACATCAGCGACCAGCCCGCGCCGGAGGCACCGCGCAGCACCTTGGACCTGCCGTGACGGCGCCCTCGCCCCGCACCCTTGCCGCGGCCTTGGATGAGGTTCGGGGGGCGGCCAGTGCAGCCGGCCTTGAGCCTGAGTCAGCAGTGCGCGAAGGCGAGGCGCTGGCCGCAGCCGTTGCCGAATCCGCAGAGCAGGCGTATCGCGATTGGTGTGAGCAGACCGGCCAGCAAGACCCGCAGGCCTTCTTCGATGCCGCCCACCGTGGCCGGCGGTGGCGGGCTGCGCCCACCGCACTATTGGGACAACTCGTCGTCAACAGGTCGCCGCAGGCGGCCAGCTACGCCGAAGCTTTGGCCGAGGCTTGCCGCGCCGCGCAGACCCTAGGCGTGCCAAACCCGAGGACTGCCGGCAATGCCGCCGTCGCGGCGGCAGCCCAGCTGGCGGCGCTGACCGCACCGAGAGTCCCGACGACAAGCCAACCAGAAGTCGTGGACATGCTCCGTGCGCTCGACGAGAGCCTGCTCGACCTGAGCTCATCGGCCATACCGGGCGGTCTACCGATTCGCCCTGAGCCTGTCGAAGGGCGACCGCATGGAGCTTCGACGGGCCCAACGCGCATGACGGAAGGCACAACGCAAACAGCTGAAAGCTCAGGGCACACTGCCAAGAGCTCAGAGACTGAGCCCGAGCCCAAGTCACTCGCAGAGCTGTTGGCCGAGCTCGACGCCCTCATCGGCCTCACGGAGGTCAAAGCCGAGATCCATCGGCAAGTCGCAGTGCTTCGGGTGGAGACGCTGCGCAGCAAGGCGGGCTTGAAGTCTCCGACGATCACCCGGCACTTGGTCTTCGTTGGCAATCCTGGTACTGGCAAGACAACCGTCGCGCGATTGGTCGGCGGAATCTACCGGGCGCTCGGACTGCTGTCGAAAGGCCAGCTAGTCGAGGTTGACCGCTCTGAGCTGGTCGCGGGTTATCTGGGACAGACGGCAATGAAGACAGCGGAAGTCGTGGCCTCCGCGGCTGGCGGCGTCCTCTTCATCGATGAGGCGTATAGCCTGGCCGGCGACCAGTACGGCCAGGAGTCGGTCGACACCTTGGTCAAGGAGATGGAGGACCGTCGCGACGACCTGGTCTTGATCGTTGCCGGCTATCCCGATCCGATGGCGATCTTCATTGCCCAGAACCCAGGACTGGCGAGTCGCTTTCGTACCACGATCGAGTTCGCCAACTACACCGACGAGGAACTGGTGAGCATTCTCACGGAGATGGCCAAAGCAGCCGATTATGACCTGGATGCCGCATGCGTAAGACGCTTTACTGCAATCCTTGCCCTGACACCGCGCGGTTCCATGTTCGGCAACGGGCGATTTGCCCGCAATATGTTGGAGGCGGCGATCGGCAAGCACGCATGGCGGCTTCGTGACGTGGCCGAGCCGACCGTCGAACAGCTACGAAAGCTGGTCCCTGAGGACTTTGACGATGCCGCTGGGGAGGATGAGCTGCTGCCCGTCATCCCAGCACAGCAGGCCAGCCCACTCACGACCGACGAGGCAGACACCGAGCAACCAACCGGGGATGGTTCCGAGACCCAAGGAGCACACCAGTGAGCCAGACCAGCCATCGGGGCGGTGCAACCGGGGTCGCGCCACCGCCCGTTGCTGCACCCCCACAGCCGACTACTCCCGCGACTACGCCCCCGGCGCCGATGGCCGGGCGACCCCGCCCAGCCACCCCGAGCGCCGAGGCTCCGGCTCCAGCAGTCAAGACGACGGATACGCCGCGGCGGCTCCGACTGCTCAGCCTGGGCGTCGTCGTCGCTGGCGTCGTTGTCGCTCTGCTGGGCGCCCTGACCTTCTCCTATCTAGCCTTCTCGCTGAACCGCGCCCAGGCGGACACCGCGCAACTCATTCGGGTTCAAAAGATTCAGTCCAACCTGCTCAGCGCTGACGCCACCACCACCAACGCATTCCTGGTTGGTGGATTGGCACCGCCTGAACAACGCGCCGTGTACGACCAGGCTCTCAGCAGTACGAGCGCACTCATCGTCGAAGCCTCCCAGGCCCAACCAGCCGACGCCACAGCGCTGTCGGCCCTCAATCAGCAGGTCGTCAGCTACGCGGCCGCGATCGAGCAGGCGCGCGCGAACAACCGCCTGGGCCTTCCCGTCGGCGCCCAGTACCTCCGCAACGCAAGCGCCGAGCTGCGGAGCACAGCAATTCCGATCTTGGACAACCTGGTCAGCTCAAATGCGACCAGAGCGTCGGACCAGATGGATCCACGGGCCGGATACCTCTACATCTTCCCAGTTATCTCCCTACTTGCCCTGGTCGGCGTCATCGTCGGTCAGGTATGGCTAGCCCGCCGGTTCAAGCGGACAATCAACGTTGGGATGCTGGCAAGTGCGGTCGCGTTGCTTGTCATCACGGTCGGAGCCTTGATCGCAGCGCAACAGCTGAACAACACGCTCAGCTCGATCTCAAACGGCAGCTTTGCCGCGGTGAACACGGCCGCAGA
>JAJTCL010000174.1 GCA_021323255.1 Propionibacteriaceae bacterium
GTTCTTGGATCACGAACCGGAAGCCGTCTTGTTGCTGTCCCGCTGGAGCGGCAGGTACTGGCTCAGGCGTCTTGGTCGGGTCGCGCATGCTGCGATACCGGGCGAGCCGATCCCGATCGGCGCTGGGAGCCAAGGCAGCTAATGGGTCACCGAGCGTGGTGAGCCTGGTGATGACCTCCTCGTACTCCAGCTGCCGGAGATCGGGATCCTCCAGCTCGCCCCAGGTTCGCGGTGCGGCAACCATCGGCCGGTCACGCCCACGCAGCGAGTAAGGGGAGACCGTGGTCTTCGCGCCGTTGTTCTGGCTCCAGTCGATGAACACCTTCCCATCCCGCACCGAGCGTTTCATGGTGCTGATGACCAGATCGGGATGATCAGACTCCAGCGCCAGCGCCAGCTCGCGGGCTACCTGTGTTGCCTGTTCCGGGGATTGCGTGCCATCCAGCGGCGCGTACAGATGAATGCCCTTGCTGCCGCTGGTAACCGGGACCGGGTCGTGTCCGATGTCGCGCAAGATGTCTCGCACCAGCAACGCGATCGAGGCACACTCAGCCAGGCTCACACCTGGACCGGGATCAAGATCAAGAACCAGCCGGTCAGGATTCTGAGGGTGCCTGTCGGGACCGAATCGCCACTGCGGAACGTGAATCTCCAGGGCGGCCAGCTGGGCCAGCCAAGTGAGCGTCGCAAGATCATTGATCACTGGGTAGTCATTGTCGTGATCTTTGTGCGAGATCGTACGGCGCGGCACCCAATCCGGCGTGCCGGCGCCCAAATCCTTGTTGAAGAAGACGGTCGGCGGTTTCCCCTTCACACCGCCCACACCGTCAGGCCAGCGTTTCCGCGTCGCCGGCCGATCACGCAGATGGGGCAGCATGGTCGGGCCAAGCTGTGCATAATAGGACAAAACATCAGCCTTGGTGGTCTGGGTCTGGGGATAAAGCACCTTGTCAAGGTTGCTGAGCTTGATGGTCCGGCCCTCGACGGTCACCACCTGGTCGCGCGATGCCCTGCCCATGCAGCCAGTATCGGCGTCTCAAGAGCGGGCCGAAACCCGGTCACGCGATTCTGACAATCCTAAGTGGGTAGTAGGCGAGATATGAGAGCGCTCTGGAAGGGAGCCATCACCTTCGGTCTGGTGAATGTGCCGATCAAGCTCTATTCAGCGACCGAAGACCACGACATCAGTCTGCATCAGGTGCACGATGCCGACGGCGGGCGAATCCGCTATCAGCGCCGGTGTGAGGTGTGCGGCAAGGTCGTCGAATACGCCAACATCGACAAGGCGTATGCGGAAGGCAAGACCACCGTCGTGCTTACCGATGAGGACCTCAAGTCGCTGCCGGAGGAGCGCAGCCATGAGATCGAGGTTGTTGAGTTCGTGCCATCGGAGCAGATCGACGAGATCAGGTTCGACCGGAGCTACTTTCTTGAGCCGGAGAAGCCTGCCACCAAGGCCTACGCCCTGCTCCGCCAAGCCTTGGAGGAGACCGATCGGACAGCGATCGTGCAGTTCTCACTGCGTCAGAAGACCCGGCTGGGAGCATTGCGATCTCGGGAAAAGGTGTTGATGCTCCAGTCGCTGCTGTGGGACGACGAGGTGCGCGAGGCTGATTTCCCGACTCTGAAAGACGACGTGAAGGTGTCGCCCCAGGAGCTCAAGATGGCATCGTCGCTGATCGACAACATGTCCGCCGACTTCGCGCCCGACAAGTTCAGCGACGAGTACCAAGATCAGTTACGGAAACTGATTGCCGCCAAGCTCGAGCAGGGCGACGCCGTGGACACTGCCGCCACTTTTGGTGATGAGGGTGAAGATCAAGCTGATCGTGGGGAGGTGGTCGACTTGATGGAGGCACTACGGCGCAGCGTCGAACAGAACCGTGCCGCCAGGAAGACGGCCGAAACCAAGCCCTCGGCGCAGAAGTCGACCGCCAAGAAGGCTGCGGCCAAGAAGGCCCCGGCTAAGAATGTGGGCGCCAAGAAGGCCCCATCCAAGCAGGCAGGGGCCAAGAAGGGAGCGGCGAAGAAGGCAACGACAACGAAGTCAGCCAAGAAGGCCAGCTGATCTGGTCTACTCGGGAGGAACAAGTAGGAGGAACTACACATGGGTATCGGAGTCGGCATTGTCTTGATCGTGATAGGTGCGATCTTGCTCTTTGCGCTCAACATCGACATGCCGTTCGTGTCCGACGACACGCTCGGCATCATCTTCATCGTGGCTGGGGCGTTGGCGCTGATCCTGGCACTGGTGCTTCAGGCACAGCGCAGTCGGACCAAGCACGTCCAAGAGAATCGTTACGACGGTCCTCCGCCAGTTGTCTGACAAACCGTGAGCGCCTAGCTCAACGGCAAACCTCACAATCTCGTCCCCGGCTGCAAGCTCAGCCGGGGACGTGGATTGTCAGGGCACGAGGGGACACTTCGGCCCGCAGCGTACGGCAATCGCCGATCACGTCACCGTCGAGCTGGTACGGGTCGGGCTGCCGGAGCCGCACTTCAACCTGAGTGGCTTGCCATTGATCGACGTGGTCATCGGCACGCGGGCGCCTGGTGATCAGCCGCGCGAATGCGCGCAGCCAATGCGAGAGGCGATGCGGCGACGCCACGTAGATATCGAGTCGGCCATCGTCAGGCCGCGCCCCGGGGATCAAGGTAAGGTTCCCCGTCAATTTGCCGACATTGCCGATCGCACAGATCATGGCTTGGCGGCGATGCGTGCGATGCTCATCAACAGTGATCCGCATGTCGATCGGGGTCCGCCCCAGAGCCTTGGCGGCCGCAACGAAGTACGCCCCGGCACCGATGGTGTCCTTGAGTTCCGGCTTTGTCTCGTCCATGATCAGCGCATCGACTCCCAGGCCGGCGATGACCGCGAAGTGCTCGCCCGGCACACCGTCGACAGTGAGCTTGATCAAATCGATGTCCACGGTGCGGTCGCCGAATGCAACCTCGACCGCATCAAATTCCGACAGTGGGATCTCCAGGTTGCGGGCCAGCAGGTTCGCGGTACCCACCGGCACTAGGGCCATCGGGATACCGGATTGCGCTAGTCGGTCCGCAACAATCCGGATCGTGCCGTCGCCACCGGCGGCGATGACACGATCTGGGTTCGCCGAAACCACCTTGTCCGTTATTGCTGGACCAGGATCCTCGGCTGGAGTCTCCAGCCAGATCGGGTCGCCCCAGCCTGCTTCTGTGGCCCGCCGACCGATCGCGTCTCGGAGATCATCGGACACCTTGATCGGGTTGTAGACGACCGCGCAGCGTCGCCCCGAGTCCTCATTCACAGCGTGACTCCCTTCGCCCAGATCTGGCCCGCCCGATACACCATCACAGTCGAAATACCCGCATAACGCTGGGGATATCGACCCATCCGCGTCAGTCTGTCGTGACGGTCGTGAAACAGCGTGCGAAAGCTGCCGACACGCGGCCCGATGTCTCACGGGCGTGATCAGCGCGCCATCTACGATGGTGCTGATCACGCGATGACGGTGTCGCGTCGCGGGCCTTCTTGACGTTCCGATAAACTTTTACGCTCAACGAGAGATCTTGTTCTTGGGGGAGATCCCATGTCGGTAAGGGATGCTGCGACCGCGTTCTCGGTTGAGCGCGATACTGCGGCCTCCCTGCTTCACATGCGAGCTCAGGGCGTCAGCCTACTGGTGCAGCTCAAGCCCGCCGGTTTGCCGGTGATCTTGCATTGGGGTGCTGATCTTGGTGATCTTGATGGGCTGTCGGCGGCGGCACTCCTTGCCGCCTTCGGGCCTACCGGCCTCGATCCGCTGGCGTCCAGGATGTCCTCGCTGGTACCAGAAGTCTCTGCTGCCTGGAGCTCGCGCGCGGCCTTGGCTGGATCCCACGACGGCCGCACTTCTGCAGCGTCCTTCACCGTCAGCCGATCGCGGCTGATCAGCGAGACTCCGGTGCGGCCCGGTCTAACCGAGGTCGGCGCCGATACGGTGATCGTCGAAGCGGAGGACTCGGTCAACGGGCTAACTCTGGACCTCGCGCTACAGCTCACAGGCAACGGGCTGGTCCGCTGTCGTGCGGGTGTCACCAACAAGAGTGTCGCGGACTACCGGCTGGAGGGTTTGGAGCTCTTCTTGCCAGTCAGCGACCTGGCCACGCATCGCGTCGAGTTCGACGGACCGGCGCTGTCGACAGTTCCGTTGCGCTCCGGCTCCTGGTCTGTTGATCATTGGGGGTTCGATGACCGACCAGCCTATGTAGCTTTGGCGGTGGCAGGAGCGGGCTTTCGCCGCGGGCAGGTCTGGCAGGTGCATGTTGCCTTCAGTGGTGCAGTCCAGCATCGGGCTGAGCGAACGGTCTATGGCAGGACCTATCTCGGTGGTGGAGAGCTCCTGCAAGCTGGCGAAATCGTGCTCGGTATCGGAGAGGCATACCACTCCCCATGGGTGGTGTGGACCTGGGGCGATGGGCTGGATGCTGCGGCGGCCCGCCTGCATCGACACGTCAGGCCGGAGGCGCGGCACGACCAGCGGATCATCTTCAACGCCGCCGCACCGGCGTTCGCTGATCACGACCGGCAGGCGATGCTCGCCCTCGCCGAGTACGCCGAGGCGGTCGGTGTCGAGACGTTCTTGTTGGACCTCGAGTGGTGCTCACGCGCCGGCCTTGATCCGTACGCCGACAGCGCCGGTCTGACCGAGACGGGATCATCGGCGGATCTCGATGGGCTGCTTACGCGGATCCGTAGCTTGGATCTCGAGGTCGGGTTGGCGATCGACCTGGAGCTTGTCGAGGCGGATCCCGCTATTGCCCGCGACCATCCGGACTGGCTGCTGACTGTTGAGCGCGATGGGATCACCCGGCAGGTGTTGGACCTGTCGTTGCGGCCCGCGATGGTCCACGTGTGGGAGAGGCTCACCAAGCTCCTCGACCGACACCACGTGTCGTTGCTGAGCTGGTCGCTCCCCCAAGGCGCCCACCGGCCAGGAGGTACCGCAACCCAGCACAGCAGCACACTTGCGGCGTACCGGCTGCTCGACGCGGTTGCCGAGCGCTACCCGCACCTCACCATCCAAACAACCAGTCTCGACTTGGCAATGACAACGAGGGCGATCGGGGCTGAGCTGTCGTCGGACTCGACCGTACGCCACGCCGATTTCGCCGGCCTGGTGCAGCTGCTGCCGCCGGGGCTGGTGTGGCAGCCAGCACTGGACGAGCCCGATGACGCGACCTCGTCGGCGTACCGGGCGATTTCTGCCTTCTTCGGTCGGCTCGGTCTGGGGATTGATCTTAGGAAGCAAGCTCCGGGGAACCTGCGCTCCATCCATCGGTGGCTGTCGCTGTACAAGAGGTTCCGATCGCTGCTGCACTCCGGAACCACAGTCCGATCTGACGAGAGTGATCGAGGTTTCGTTGCCCATGGCGTGGTGGCCGATGAGCGCGACGAGGCTCTGTTTGCGTTGGTTTGGCTGGAGCGGGCGCTGACCAGTCGGCGAGTACGCATCGATGGACTTGATCCGGCCACTTCCTACCGGATCGAGGTCATCGCCCGACCCGGCGAGGCTCAGACCGTCACACCGGCCTGGGCGTCAGGTGCTCCAGTGCTGACCGGCCAGGCACTCGGCGCGGCCGGTATCCCGCTACCACCCGCGCGTCGCGGCTCTGCCCTGCTGCTCCACCTCCAGGCAGTCGGATAGGCCTTACTCACCGATCGCCTTGTCCGCAGCAAGTGCTGCCTGCTCGGCCGAAAGCGCGGTTTGGCGCAGCTGTTGATAGTGCTTCCTCGCAGCTCGCGCCGTCTCACGGGCCTCTCGCTCGGCTGCCTCCGCCTGCCGGAGTTGGGTGCGCAACGATTCGACCTGGTCGGCCAGCTCATCGGCCCGCTGGGTGGCTGCTTCAGCTTCCGCCTCTGCTGAGTCCGCATCTTGACGGGCGGCGCTTGCCCGCTCCCGCGCCTGGTTCGCGGCCTTCTCGGCTTGCCGACGCTGCTTGGGATCGGTCGCGGCGGCCGGCTCTGCCGGCGCGGGCTTCTCCTTTGGCTCGCTCGGTGTCCTTGTCGGGAGCGACGCGCCAAGAGCGGACGCCAGATCAGTGGGTCCGAAACCGCCGTAGGTGACAGCCTGAGTCAGGTGACCAGCGCGTATCAGATCAGCGATCTCCGGGTCGCCTAAGGCTGACTGCAGCGTCTGGCCA
>JAJTCL010000175.1 GCA_021323255.1 Propionibacteriaceae bacterium
CGACGCGCGAAGCCAGAGCTGCTAGCTGGCCCAGAAACCCACCAGGTCAGGAACCGGCCGACCCAGCGAGGCGGCCACCTGCGCCCAGGGCACGAAGCCCTCCAGCCAGACAGTCAGCGAGTTGATCATCTCCCGCTGCTCCTCGGTCTTGATGTCCTGGATTGCCGATCGGTATGCGGCCGCCATCGCCAGCGCCTTGTGATACGGGTGCCACCCAACCGTCAGCCCCTGCACCGGGACCAGATTGAGGCTCATCGTGCTGTTCAACAGGTGGCGCAACCCCACCGACGCCGCAACGCCGCCGCGCGCCAGCGCAAAGTCGAGATCATCGAGCGACTGGGCGGTGAGGCTCATGCGTGTGGAGCCCCACGCGATGCCCTGGACCAGGGTTTCGAGCAGCCGCCAGGTAGCGCCGGTCCGATCGGGCGACACGTACGCCCCTGACAGCAACACCTCAACATCGTGTGGCTCGGGTTGCGTGGGTGAGATGACCGGGGTCGCCGGCACCCGTTTGAAGATGGGTCCCAGCTTGGACAACAGTCCGCCGCGCGCCTCCACGGCCGGCGGTGCGAAGGCCCGGCGCGCCACCTCTCGCAGGTGCTCGGCGATTGGCGGTGACGCTCCGAACATGCCGCGAACCTCCTCGACGCCGACGGCATACAAGCGAAGCTCACCCATGATTGACACCGTAATCGAGTGGGCAGCACGACGCGGAACTTTGGCAATCACGGGTCTGGCCGGTCCTATCCTGGGCCCATGAACCCACGGGTACGTCGGCTCATCGTCTCCGGCGTACTCGGCGGCTTAGTCCTGATTGTGGTCTTGGCTGCCGCCTGGAACTGGCTACGGTGAAGGCCGGTTGCGTTACGACCCCGAGCGCACAGATTTGCTGAGAGGATCGAGCACGATGGCACTGATGCGCGGGGTGAGACGCCTCGGGCTGCTGCTGTTGGCCGTCGTGTTCCTTGCGATGGTGCCAACCCTCGCTGCAGCCGAGGACACAATCGCCTTCACAGTGGACGACGCGCGCATCACCGAATCCTCCGGGCTTGCTGTCGACTCCGCTGGCAATCTCTACTGGACGGTCAACGACTCCGGCGACCGCGGAGTCGCATACGGCATCGGGCTCGACGGAACGGTGCAGGGCACCCTCAACTTCCGTGCTCAACCAAAAGATGTCGAAGCCGTCGCAGTGCACGAGGACCGGCTCTACATAGCCGACATCGGCGACAATAGCGGTCAGCGCGACTTCATTCGCGTCTATCGCTTCACCAACCCGAGGGCCAACGGCTTGACGGTGACCTATCAGGCGTATGACTTCCGCTATCCCGACGGGCAGCACAACGCCGAGACGCTGCTCGTTGATGATTCTGGTCGGCTGTTCATCGTGACGAAGGGCCGGAATGCAGCCATTTACGAGGCGCCGGCCAAACCGAAACGGGAGGGCGTCAACGAGCTCGAGGAGGTCGGCTCAGCGCCCTCCAATGTCACCGACGGGACCTTTCTGCCCGGTGGCGACAGAATCGCGCTGCTGACCTACACCTCGGTGGAGGTCATAGACGCGACCAGCTACGCAGTCATGGCGAGCGTGCCCATTCCCGATCAGCCCCAGGCGGAGTCCCTGACCATCAGCCTGGACCAGAAGTCGCTGCTCGTCGGCAGCGAGGGCAAGAAATCGAAGGTGTACGCCATACCGGTACCCAGCGATGCCACCCCGACGCCCACGCCTGGGGCCAGCACCGATCCAGGCGCTGAGACCGATGTACCTGAGCAGCAGGCCAACTCCTGGCAGAGCCAGCGAGGAACGCTGCTTGCCATCGGGCTGGCTGGTTTCGTGGCGCTGGTCGCCGGCACCGTTGTCGCGCTCGTTCGGACGCCCGGCTGATCCATCAGCTGCGAGCGTGGGCGAATTCCGAGCGCCAGCAGCGCGATCCTCGCGAGCGGAGCGAGCAATCAGAAATTGCGCGAGCAGCTCTTCAAAATTGCGCCAGACTGCTCTCATGCAGGATCTGTACGGCGAGCGCACCGAGTACAAGGGTGAACACTTGCTGGAGTCGCACGCACCAGCCGATCCGTTCGTCTTGTTCGACGCCTGGTTGGCCGACGCATTCATCGCAAAAGAACGTGGACTGCTCGCCGAGCCGACCGCCATGGTGATCGCCACCTGCGTCGATGACCAGCCATCGGCTCGTACTGTGCTGCTCAAGAATGTCTCTGACCAAGGCTTCACGTTCTTCACCAACTACAACTCGCGGAAGGGCAGCGAGTTGAGCCGCAATCGAAAGGTCGCGCTGCTCTTCGGCTGGTACCCGCTGCATCGTCAGGTTCGCGCCGAGGGGACCGCAGAACTGGTGCCGCGGGGGGAGTCGGAGGCCTACTTCGCGTCCCGGCCTCGAGAATCACAGCTGGGCGCGTGGGCCTCCGAGCAGTCCTCGACCGTCGCTTCGCTTGACGAGCTGGCCCGGGCGTACGCGGCGGTTGAGCGCCGCTTCCGGGGGGCCCCGGTGCCGTGCCCTGAGCACTGGGGCGGCTACCGCGTGATCCCGACCATGATCGAGTTCTGGCAAGGTCAACCGAGCCGAATGCATGACCGATTGCTCTATCGGCGCACCGGAACCAGCTGGAAGCGCAGCCGGCTGGCGCCCTAGAAGTTGATCACTGAGGCGCGATGAGGCCCGCAGTCTGTGCCCTGGCAGCGGAGAAGCGGGCTTGCGCATCGGCCCAGTTGACAACGTTCCACCACGCTTTGGCGTAATCGCCTTTGACGTTCTTGTACTGCAGGTAGAACGCGTGTTCCCACATGTCCAGCAACACGATCGGGATCTGGGCCAGGGGCAGGTTCGACTGTTGGTCGTAGAGCTGAACGATGTTCAGCCGTTGGCCGAGCGTGTCCCAGACCAGCATCGACCAGCCGGAGCCTTGGATAGCCGTGGCATTGGCCTCGAAATGCGCGCGGAACTTGTCGAAGCTGCCGAAGTACTCATCGATTGCCGCGGCCAGGTCACCGACCGGCTTGTCGCCGCCGGCGGGTGACATATTGGGCCAAAACACCGAGTGGTTGATGTGGCCGCCGAGGTTGAACGCAAGATTCTTCTCCAGCCCGGTTACCGAATCGAACGACTCTGCCTCGCGCGCCTCCTCGAGCTTCTCCAGTGCAGTATTCAGGCCCTTGACGTAGGTGGCGTGATGCTTGGAGTGGTGCAGCTCCATAATCTCGCCGGAGATGTGGGGTGCCAGTGCGCCGTAGTCGTACGGAAGATCGGGCAGTTCGTAGGCAGCCATTGCAGTCCTCTCGGCTCGTGGTACAGATCGGGAGTCAAACTGACGCTCATGCTATGACCAGCGGCTGTTGGGCTGCCGGGCGGCCCGTGGCTGGGATTGAGGGAGTACCAACCCTAAACCGCTGGAAACTTCACTCCAGGCGGCCCACGCTCACTTTTCCTGAGCCTAAGAAGGCGCCAAGGGCGTCAGCTGGAGTGAGGCTTTCAGCGCTGACAGCGGACCAAAAGGACTCGGAAGCCTTTGGCTGAGGCGACGCGGTCACAGCTGTAATCCCGCTCAATCAGCCACCGCTGCAAGGTGTCTGCGCCGAGGTTCTTGCCGACCACCAGACGCGCCACCCCGTCGGCAGCAAGGCGGGCGAGCCAGCTGAGCAGCAGCTCATGCAACGCCTGCTTGCCGATTCGGATAGGAGGATTGGACCAGATTTCGTCGTAGCGTGCCTCTGGATCGACCTCATCCGGCCGCAGCACTCGCACTCGGTCCGCCACACCGTGCGCTTCGGCATTCTCGTGGCACAGTGCCAGCGCCCGCTCATTCACATCCACCGCGTCGACGAGTGCGCCAGGACAGTGCACGGCGATAGCCAACGCTATGGGGCCATACCCGCAGCCCAGGTCCAAGATGCGCGGGCTTCCGACTGGAATGGGTGATGCACGCAGCAGTACAGCAGTACCGCGATCCAGGCCATCGGCTGCGAACACCCCACTGGCGGTGAGCAACGTCAGCTCTCGTCCCCAGAGCCGTGCCGTGATCGTATGCCGCACCTCAGTGCCGCTGGGCTGCTCGCTGAAGTACTGCGAGGGTTCGCGCGATGTCATGATCGGCTCACCTCCCGGAGGGCGCGCGCCTCCAGGACCCGGGCCGCCAATTCATGATCAGCGGGGTAGCCGACTTCCTCCAGGGTGAGTCCAGTCGCCGGCATGACGGTGATCGAGGAGTCACGCACGCCCCGCTCGGTGATCGCCGCCAGCCACTCATGATCACGCTGACCAGTGGCGACAGCCACCAGCGCCCCGATCAGCGAGCGCACCATCGCGTGGCAGAACGCATCGGCGCGTACCGTGCATTCGATCACACCGGCCATGGGACCGGATGGTACGCGTCGTGCAGCCAGCTCGAGCAAGTTCCGGATCGTGCTGGCTCCGTCCCGTCGGCGACAGAAAGTGCCGAAGTCCCGTAGCCCAACCAGGGTCGCGGCCTCCTCGTTCAGCCGATCAAGATCGACTTCGGCATTCAGCTGCGCAATCTGAGAGCGGTACAGCGGATCCGGCGGTACGCCACCGTCGCTGAGGCGGTAGACATAGCGACGCCAGATGGCGGCGAAGCGGGCATCGAATCCCGGCGGCGCCGCGGTGATCCGGCGGACCACACAATCGCCACCCAGGACCTTGTTGAGCCGCCGGCTCAGCGCAGCACAGTCGATGATCAGCATCGAACCCAGGTCAACGTGGGCGACTTGGCCGCGGGCATGGACGCCGGCGTCGGTCCGCCCGGCGCAGACCAGTTGGACTGGCTCATCAAGTCGCAGAATTCGCCTGATCCAGCTCTCCAGCTCACCTTGCACGGTGCGCCGTCCGGGCTGGGTGGCCCAGCCGGAGAAGTTCGTTCCGTCGTAGCCGAGGTCCAGTCGCCAGCGGACCGTGGACGGCTCGGTCACCTCAGCTGACACGGCGATACGCAAGGTCGAAGATCTGACGTCCCGCGTCCAGCCCGCGCTGCTCGAAGTGAGTGATCGGCCGTCCGTCCCACCGCGGGGCCCAGCCGTTGGGATGCAGGTTGTCCAAGCACGGATCGCTATCCAGCACCACCCGCATCCGCTCCGCATAGTCGGCCCAGTCGGTAGCGATGCGCCATCTTCCGCCTGGCTTCAGCCGAGAAGCTGACAGTGCGGCGAACTCGGGCGTCAACAGCCGGCGCTTATGATGGCGCGCCTTGTGCCAGGGGTCAGGAAAGAACAGCCAGAGCTCATCGACCGATCGGGCCGGCACCAGATACTCCATGGCAGCCACAGCGTCGGCCTCAACAATCCGGACATTGTCCGTGCAGTTCCGTGCGAGCTGAGCAAGCAGCCGCGCGATTGCAGGTTGGTAGACCTCGAAGGCCAGAAGGTTTGCGTGCGGTCGTGCCTGTGCCATCGGAATGAGTGACTCGCCAGCGCCAGGCCCGATCTCCACGATCAGCTCGGCATCTCGTCCAAACGACTGCACGAGATCCAGCGACGCCGTCGGATGGACGGAGGTTGAGCTGTCCAGGCGGGGCACCTGAAGGACGAAGCGATCCCGGTACGCCTCCCAGGCCCGCCGCTGATTAGGCCGCATCCGGTTGCTGCGGCGCACGAACGAGACAACGTCCCGCCGCGCCTGCAGCTCAGCACGCTCCACAGCCGGCTCAATCATGATCTTGGTCAATCCTCGACGGACTCCTACGTTAACCCAGGTTCGGTACGGACTGCATAACGTGCAAACTGTGCGTACCGTAGCGAAACGCCGAGAACAGGAGGTTCGGTCGAATGGCGTGGCCCAATCACCGATGGGCTAGCTCGAGATGTCCTTGGTCGACAGTCTCGCCCACGCCGCGAGCCAGAAGGTGCCGGCGTAGACCACAGCCGTGATCAGTCCGCGCTGGATCGACTCGGTGGCGATGGGATCTCGCAGCAGATCACCGAAGGCGGTCCACCAATGGGTCAGCAGCCACGGGTGCAGCCAGTCCAACTGGGCGATCGAATCGAGGATGAACATCAACACGTTCACCAGCACGATCGCGATGGTCGCGCCAATCGGCTGCTCGGTCAGAGTTGAGACGAACAAACCGATGGCGCCGAGCGCTGAGAACTGGGCCGCAAGGTACAGCGAGCTCAGCACCAG
>JAJTCL010000176.1 GCA_021323255.1 Propionibacteriaceae bacterium
GCGGTCGGACTCCGCTTTCGTGCGGTCGCGGGGAGGTCGGCACCGGTCGTGCCCTCCGCGCAGGCTTGGCCATGTCAGGGACAATATCGAGGTGCCGACATACCGTGACGACGCAGTGGTTCTTCGCACGCACAAGCTCGGCGAAGCCGATCGGATCATCACTATGCTGAGCCGCCACCGCGGCAAGATTCGTGGGGTCGCGAAGGGGGTACGGCGCACCACCTCGAAGTTCGGCGCTCGGCTCGAGCCGTTCTCCCACATCGACCTGCAGCTTGCGGTTGGGCACACCCTTGACGTGATCACCCAAGTCGAATCGTTGGATGCCTTCGGCGAACCACTGTCCGATGACTATCCCGCATATACGGCGGGCCAGGTGATGCTGGAAACTGCCGATCGCCTGGTGGTCGAAGAATCCGAACCCGCGCTCCAGCAGTACCTACTACTTGTGGCCGCCTTGCGAGCGCTCACCCTGGGCACCTCCGACGGACATCGCTCACCGACGTTGATCTTGGACTCCTACCTGCTGCGGGCCTTGGCGCTCGCGGGCTACGCACCCTCCTTTTCCGACTGTGCACGCTGCGGCATCGTGGGGCCTCACCGAGCCTTCTCCCCTGCTCTGGGCGGCGTCGTGTGCGAGCGATGCCGTCCGGCTGGAGCTGCGCGGCCCGCCCCCGAAACCCTGGCCTTGCTCGGTGCGCTGCTGGAGGGCCGATGGGGTGATACGCGCCAGGTGCTCGATCGGGTAGCGCGGGAGGCCAGCGGGATGACCGCTGCATTCGTGGCGTGGCATCTGGACCGCAGCCTCAGATCCATGGCTCATGTCGAGCGTTGACCCGACGTGGCCGCCGCCTCGTCAGCCAGCGTCGTCGGTGGCCGCGTCGCAGCCGCCTGCGGTGTATCGACCACATCGGGCCGCGTACGTTCTGGCTGTGATCATGCCGGTGATCTTGCTTGCGGCACTGGCTGTTCCGATCGGCGTGGCGTGGACCATCGCGCGGTTGCGGCAGGCTCCCAGCAGCGTGACGACGCCACCCGCGCTGAATCCCAACGCAACTGACGGAGAACCTGGTCTCGGCGATCCCTACTACCCACAAGCCGGCAACAGTGGCTATGACGTAACCAAATATCAGATCATGATCAACTGGAATCCGGCGACTCAGGTGATCACCGGCACGACGACGATCAGCGCGCGGGCCACCCAGCAGCTCAACTCCTTCTACTTCGACCTCGCTCTGCATACCGACAAGGTCAGCGTCAATGATGTGCCCGCAGAATCGGTTGCGAGAGGTTTCTCCGACGTTTACGTCAAGCCAGCGCAAGCGGTTCCCATCGGCAGCTCGTTCCAGGTCGTGATCAGCTACTCCGGCAAACCGGGCGAGATTCGGCAGGGCGACGTGCAACCGTGGTGGTCCACCAACGGCGAGTGGACGGTGGCCGGTGAGCCCGAGAGCGCCGCGTGGTGGTATCCCTCCAACGATCACCCGTCGGATCCAGCGTTGATGGAGGTTTCTGTGCGGGTGCCCGCCGGCATGGAGGCGATCAGCGTCGGCCGCCTCGAGTCCGCTGACACAGGGAACGAAAAGGACTTCAACACCTGGCATTGGGTCGCCAGGCAACCCATGGCGACATATGTGAACTTCGTCTCCATTGGTCAGTACGAGCTTCGGCAAGGCAGTGATCGTGGCCGCCCGTACGTCTATGCGGTGTCCGAGCAGCTGTCCGCAGAAGACCGAAAGAAGGCCTTTGCTGCGTTGATGAGCTCAGGGAAGCGGATCCAGACGCTGGAGTCGATGTTCGGCCCCTACCCGTTTACCGAGCTCGGTGGCATCGTCCCGGTGCACCGGCTGTGGTTCGGTGGGCTGGAGACTCAGACCCGACCGGTCTATGACGCTCGGTCGATCTTGAATGCAGGCTTCGAACCGGGCCTGCTGGACCACGAGCTGGCCCACATGTGGTTCGGCGACAACGTGACCGTGCGGCAGTGGAACGACATCTTCATCAGCGAGGGGTACGCCTCATGGGCCCAGTGGGGAGCTAGAGAACGACGAGGCGGACGTAGGGCCAACGATTCCTTGAACGGCGCATATCAGCGACTTGCCAACAACGATGACTTCTGGAAGATCACCATGATCGACCCCAGCAGAGCCCACCTCTTCGATGCGGTTTACGTACGCGGTCCCATGGCGCTGCAGGCACTCCGCAACGTGATCGGGGACGAGGCGTTCTTCAAGCTGGCCAGGGACTGGAGTCAATCTCCGTCGAGTCGCACCCTCGAGGAGTGGATGGCGGCTGCGCAGTCATACACCACCGTCGATCTTGGCCCCTTCTTCCAGGCCTGGATCTACACTCCAGCGGCTCCGGCCCGCACGGCGGCTAACGGCTTCCGATGACGAACCTTCCCGCCGCAAGATCACGGCGGGAAGGTTCATTGATGGGAGTTGTGGGGAGTGATCCTCAGCTGACTCGGTTGATAGCCGAGATAACAGCCTTGAGCGAGGCATTGACGATGTTTGCGTCCATTCCCACTCCCCACACGACTACGCTGTCCTCGCCCTGACCGACCTCGCACTCCACGTACGCCGCAGCGCGCGCGTCGCCGCCTGCGGACAGGGCGTGCTCGGTGTAATCGAGCACACGTACCTGGTGGCCGAACGTGGAAACTGCATCGACAAAAGCTGATACCGGGCCGTTGCCCTCACCAGCGATCGTCTGGATCGAGCCGCTGGACACGACGTGCGCGGTGAGCGAGGTCTGGCCGTCTTCAGCCGATGCTGTAGAGACGCTCACCAGGCGCAACGGGCTGTCAGGCTCGAGGTACTCGAACTGGAAGATCTCCCAGAGCCGGCTCGCGCTCACTTCACCGCCACCGGCGTCGGTGTGTGCCTGTACCGCCTTCGAGAACTCAATCTGCAGCCGACGCGGGAGGTCCAGATTGTGCTCGGACTTCATGATGTAGGCGACCCCGCCCTTGCCGGACTGCGAGTTCACCCGGATAACCGCCTCGTACGTGCGGCCGACATCGAACGGATCGATCGGCAGGTAAGGAGCCTGCCAAGCGATCTCCCGGACGCTGATGCCCTGCGCCTGCGCCCTTTTCTCCAGGTCCTCCAGACCTTTCTTGATCGCGTCTTGGTGGCTGCCTGAAAATGCGGTGTAGACCAGGTCGCCCGCGTAAGGGTGGCGCGGGTGGACCGGCAGATTGGTGCAGTACTCCACGGTGCGACGGATCTCGTCAATTCGGGAGAAGTCGATCTTGGGATCAATTCCTTGTGAGAACAGGTTCATGCCCAGAGTGACCAGGTCCACATTGCCGGTGCGCTCGCCATGGCCGAACAGGCAGCCCTCGACCCGGTCGGCGCCGGCCATCATCGCCAGCTCAGTCGCCGCGGTGGCTGTACCACGGTCGTTGTGCGGGTGTAGCGAGATTGCCACATGCTCCCGATTACGCACGTGCCGGCTGAACCATTCGATCTGATCGGCGTAGACGTTCGGTGTCGCCATCTCAACGGTCGCCGGCAGGTTCAGGATGATCTCGCGGCCGGCTGATGGTTGCCAAACATCCATCACCGCATTGCAGACCTCGACAGCAAACTCCATCTCGGTACCGGTAAAGATCTCCGGCGAATACTCATATCCGAACTCGACGTCACCCAGATGCTGTTCGGCGTACTTCATCACCAGCTCAGTGCCGCGCGTCGCCAAAGCAATGCATTCGGCCTTGTCGACGTGGAAGACGACGCGGCGGAACAGCGGCGCCGTGGCGTTGTACATATGGATCGTTGCCGTCTTGGCGCCCACGATGGACTCGGCTGTGCGTTCGATGAGGTCTTCACGTGCCTGGGTCAACACCGAGACGACTACATCGTCGGGGATTTTGTCCTGTTCGATGAGTTGCCTGACGAAATCGAAGTCGGTCTGGCTCGCGGAGGGAAACCCGACCTCGATCTCCTTGTAGCCCATCTCCACCAGAAGGTCGAACATCTTGTGCTTGCGGGCAGGCGTCATCGGATCGATCAGTGCCTGGTTCCCGTCACGAAGATCGGTCGACAGCCACCGCGGCGCCTTCGTGATCACACTCGAAGGCCAGGTCCGGTCCGGAAGATCGATCGGAGTGAACGGCCGATACCGGTGGAACGGCATCGGGCTGGGCTGCTGAACCGGGACCTTCTGGGTCCTGGTACCAAATGAGGTTGCCGCGCCGTTGTGCCCTTCAGCGGACGGTTGATGTGAGCTCGTCGCAGTGCTCGACGTAGTGGTGTCTGACATGGTTCCTCGCTGTGAGATATGGAGCGGACCGGAAGCACGTCAAACTCCGCAGCGAGGATGCCGGCCCCCTAGTGGGCCTCGCTGCGGCAGCCGAGGAGGAGCAGCGCAAGATCGCGCCGGGTGCTTGCCACGTCGTCACCCTAACACCCGGGATCACGCTAGGACCAAACCTTGTCTCGAAAATCCCGTGGCCGACACCGGCTGAATGCGGCACCCTGGTTTGATGCCGTTCGTACGCGTCAAGCCTGATGACATGAGCCAGGTCACCGCGGTCGCCTCCATCGAGGAGGCGGCGCGTCAGGTCGATGACCCCGATGCGTTTCCACCCATCGCTGAAATGATGGCCGCGCAAATGCGTTACGGCTGGGACCTGGATGCCCCAGAGCACTATCTCTACATACCTGAAGACGCTCTAGAGCCAGTCGGGTCGCTGGTGCTGGATCTGCCGACGCGCGACAACCTGCATCTGGTGTGGGTCGGTATCGTCGTCCATCCCGATCATCGCCGCCACGGCCATGGTTCAGTGATCATGAAGGAGGCGTTTCGACTGGCCCGAGAGGCCGGCCGCAACACGATCTGGATCGGAACGGCTGAAGATGATCAAGGCGCGCGTCGGTTTGTGGAAAGATTCGGCTTCGACTACGCCAGCCACGATGCTCGCAGGCGCCAAGTGTTGACCGAGGTTGATCAGATCGAGATCCAGCGACTCTGGGCCATGGCTGAGGCGGCGGCGTCCGACTACTGTCTCGAGCGGTTGCAGCCACCCATCCCTGACCAGGTCCTGAGCGAACTGGTCGAGGTAACTGCGGCTATCAACGATGCGCCGATGGGCGATCTGACCTTCGAGGACGAAAAGTTTGATCTGCAGCGGCTTCGCGACCGTGAAACGGCGGCGCGCGGTCGTGGGGATCGCGTGTACCGAGTCATCGCGAGGCATCGCTACACCGACGAGGTCGGCGGGCACACCGTGGTGCTCACCCATCCATTGCAGCCACACGTCGGCGGTCAGGGCGACACCGCCGTTTCCCGCCATCACCGCGGCCACCGGCTCGGTCTATTGCTCAAGATCGACATGATGCGCTGGCTGGCCGAGGTGGAACCGCAACTAGAGATCATCGAGACCTGGAACAACGTTGACAACAGCTTCATGATCAATGTCAATGAGGCGCTGGGCTACCGACTGTCCAGGATCTTCAACATGTACGAGCTGCGGCTCGACTAGCCGCGAGCATCAGTAAATCGCGCGCCGCCGCACCGAGGAGGAGCGAGCGGGGGCGTTCTTTCCTCGTTTGATTGCTCGCTACCGCTCGCAGTGGATCGCGCCGGGAACCCGCCTACTTTGTCGTCGCTCGCCGACGAAAAGCGTGTCAGCTCACTCCTCCGCAGCACGGCGGCGCGCGATCCCGTGCGAGCGCCGACGACGGCGGGGATGCGCGATGTTCGCGCCGCCGATCTGAGGAGAAAATGGCGGAACAACGCTTTCCCTTTCCGTCAGTTCCGACGAAGACGGCGGCAACCCAGCGAACATCGCAGCGAGCGGAGCGAGCAATCCCCATAGAGCGCGATTGCGCGAGCGGCTCGAATCAAACCTGTGCCACTTCGGCGCTAATGGCATCGAAGGCGGCCACGGTTGAGAATAACTTCCAGGAGTCTTGGGGAGTGGGCCAGCTCGACAGCTTGACTGCCACGAGACCGGTCGCACGGTTGACGTAGATCATCTGTCCGTGGATGCCCAAGCAGAGCAGCACCGGCCGGTCAGGGTAGGGGAACCAGAACTGGTTGCGATACATGCCACCAGGCATCCGGGTGTCGGTGGGGCTGGCGGCGAAGGCCTGCCGCGAATCCGGGCCACC
>JAJTCL010000177.1 GCA_021323255.1 Propionibacteriaceae bacterium
CGACCCGAGGAGCGCGGCGAGGAGCCAGGTTACGGGTGAGGACCAAGGAATGTGAGGAATCGAACTCGGGAGCAACCGATCAACCAGGCTAGTGCGGCCGCCACGCTGGTCACTACCGGCCAACGGAGGAGCATGCGCGGCGGACGCTGAAGCCGCATCATGGCGATTGCCTGACCTGCGCCGAGCAGTGCCCCCTCGATGGACCCAGCGCCGACAAGCAGAGCGAATTCCGGCACAGTCGGCAAGTCATGGGTCGCCGCTAGCGCTCCGGCGATGGCGGCAGCCGTGAAGCCGGCTGCCTCGCCGGCCACTGTCCAGCCCAGCCACCGGCGGTAAAAGGCACGTGCCTCCGGCTGCAGCTTTCCGCCCGCCTCGAGTCCCAGTGATCGCGCGCTCGGCGGCAGCGGAACAATGCGCTCTGGTTTCATCTACTACCTTCCGATGCTGGTTACCAAAGTCCATACATCGGGCCAACGAGATAGAAGCTGACCAGGCCTATGGTGTTGTTGAATCCGTGGCCAAGGACGGCCGCCCACAGATTCTTGAAGCGCCATCGCAGGAAGCTGAAGAACAGCGCATCGAGAAACGTGAGGATGATCCCGATCAGGCCTTGCTCAGTGTGGGCGAGCCCAAAGAGCACCGACGACAGCACAACAGCGGCGAGTATGCCAACCGTGTTGCCGCCGAACACGTCAGTGATCCGAAGCGGCAAATAACCGCGGTAGACGATCTCCTCGCCAACTGCTGCCAGCGTCCAGGAGACGGCAAGAAACATCAGCAAGGAGCCGAGGTTGCCCTGCAGCCCCGCGAACTGGCTGAGATCTTGGCGCTCACCGGTGATGCGGTTCAAGATCGGCATGGTGAGTCCGAACTGAAATAGGTCCCAGGCAAGCGTCAGCCCAAACACAATTGCGATCATGCGCAGTGCTCGTGGAGTACGGCGAAAGCCCAGTGCGCTCGGTCCCTGCCGCCGGATCGCGAGCGAGATCACCACCAACGGGAGGACGATCAGCGTAGCTATGAAGAAATCCGAGATCACCATGGCCGCCGCCACAACAACCTCCAACGCCGCCATAACCCTCCATGCCGCCGTCTGCCATCGGCCCAGTAAGCCGTTCGACCCAAATGGAGAGGCCAGCTCCCTCTTGATGCCAGGCATCCGGGCTCCTTACCTGGCTCGCGTGAAGCCACCTGCGGACATCTCTGCGCATGACCGGCTTTCTGACAGCGTCAGGCAGCGACGCCAAACGAGCCAGAGCCTAAGGTCCCTCCCACCAAGGACGATGCTCACCAGAGGCATCTGGATAGGTCGTCGGGAATCAGGATTGCCGGAGGACCACCTACTGCGGCAAGGCAACTCCCACCGCAGTAGACGGCCCTCCGTGCTTCACGCGCTCAGCCGACCGCCAGGTCCCGGCGAAGGTAAGGTGAGCAAGCCCGCGCGACCAGTGCGGACGCGATGGCCAGCATTACCAGCAGAGGCGCGACGGCAACCTCGCCGCCGTGCAGGGTCGGCACGCGGGTTAAGGGAGAGATGTCACGCACTCAACGCGGCAAATCCAATAGCGGTCCCTCGCTGGCCAGGTAGGTCGCGACGAGGACGGCCCACGCGATGGGGTCGCACGGCGGGAGAGCCCGTGGGGCGACTCAGCTCGCGCCGACCAGCACCCAGACGGCCGGCAGCCGTACGACGCCAGAACGTCACTGCAACGTGGCGGGCCGGTTCGGAACAGCCGACCAGCTAAGCAAGTCAGGACGCGGGTTGTCCCTTTCTGACGAGATGTCCAGTCGTTATGATCTTGGTCGGCTCAGCACGTCCCAGGCTCGGCTAAGCGCCCGGAATGCTGTTGCTGCGAGCAACGGCGGAGTACCACGACGCCGAGGCCTTGGGGCTGCGGGCAAGTGTGTTGAAATCCACCTGGACAAGTCCCCAGCGTTGGCTGTAGCCGGCGGCCCATTCAAAGTTGTCCAACAATGACCAGGCGTGGTAGCCAGTCACCCGGGAGCCCTCGCCGAAAGCTTGATGCACCGCCTGCAGATGCCGGCGGTGGAAGTCCACGCGGGTACGGTCAGCGGTTGGCTGGCTGCTGTCAGTTGGGTCGTCGGGGACGCCGTTCTCGGTAATCATGACCTCCGGAGAGGCATAGTCGCGGCGCAGCCTCATGAGGACGTCATAGAGGCCCTGCGGATAGATCTGCTGCCAGCCCGCTGAGGAGATGGGATGGGATTGGAACGGTCGTCCCTGGCCGTCGATCACCACGGGCGTGTAGTAGTTCACGCCAAGGAAGTCGACCGGTGCGGCAATGGCTACAAGGTCGTCGTTCTTGGTCGCTGCTTCGATACCGGCAGCAACCCGGTGGTTCGAACGGCTGAGGTCTGGATAGCGGCCCTTGAGCAGCGGGTCGAGGTAAAGAGTGTTCTCGGTGGTATCGGCAGCCAGCGCTGCAGCTTCGGCCTCCGAACTGCCGTCCGCGGCGTAGCACGGGGCAAGTTGCAGGCAGGGCCCGATCCGGCCTGTGGTTTGGACGCTGCGAAACGCCGCGACCGCGCGGCCGTGAGCGAGGTTGAGGTGGTGAATGACCGTTCCAGACGCTCCCAGGTCGCTTTTGCCGGGCGCCATCCGGCCGTATTGGTAACCCTGCTCGGCAATGACTTTTGCCTCGTTGATGGTCAACCACCGGTCAACTCGGTCACCCAGCGCCGCGAACGGCACCGTTGCGTAGTCGGCGAACCATTCAGCGCTGTCTCGGTTCTCCCATCCGCCTCGATCTTGCAGGCCTTGCGGCAGGTCCCAGTGGTAGAGGGTGGCTATTGGTGAGATGCCCCGGGCGAGCAACCCATCGACGAGACGGTCATAGAACTCGAGGCCCCGCCGGTTGACGGGCCCGCGGCCACCCGGAAGCACGCGGGGCCAGGCTATGGAGAACCGGTAGGAGCCGATCCCGAGGCTGTGCATCAGGTCAAGATCGGATTCCCACCGGTGGTAATGGTCGCAGGCCACCGCCCCGGAGCTGCCGTCGGCAATCGTGCCGGGGCGTTCACAGAAGGTGTCCCATATCGAGCGGCCTCGCCCGTCGGCGGTGGCCGCGCCCTCGATCTGGTACGCCGATGTAGCGACACCCCACTTGAACCCATCTGGAAATTGAAGCGGTGGGTTTACAGGAGCGCTTGTCGACGGCGAAGGCGTACGGCCAGCTCCGCTCGAGCACGCCGGTCCTGCGATGCCCGCAGCAGCCGCCACTATCGCGGCGCAGAACCGGCGCCGGCGCAGCCTGTACGGCAGGCCGGGCATTCGGACCTCCTTTATCAGGTGTCGCCGAACGCGGGCGCGCGCACCTCGATACCCGCCTTTTCCCTGATCATGGATTCACCGAGGTAGATCCTGCAACACGTGCCGGAGTTTTCCCGCTGCGCGGGTTGCCACAACCTGGCCGCCGGCACACGCGCTTGAGTAGATCAAGTCAGGGCCTCACGCACCCGGCCGACGCCAACGCGTTCGCGAGTGCCCACGACGAGCAGACGCGCGTCCAGAGACTGCCGAATCAAGACCTCGCCGGCACTCCCGCTGGCAAACTGCAGGATCCATTCGGGACGAGGCGATATGGCGTCGAACACTGCGGTGATCCACCGCCGATAGGAGTCCTAGAGCTCCTCGGCGCTCACGTCCATGAAGTTCGCCGGCGCGGGAAACCCGGCGGGGTTGAGCTACGGCCAGTCAAGCACGTGCACGGCTCGCAGCACGGCCCCGACGCTCCTGGCCTGCTCAGCCGCCCAATCCAAGCCAGCCTTACTCGACCGCGAATCGTCGAGTCCTACGACGATCTCGTTCCTCATCCCGCACCTCCACATCGTCGGGCGGTATCATTTACACCTCCGACAGTGACGGCGCCCTCGTACCCGTACAACCGCCCTTGGTCGTCCTTGGCGAGGACCTTCGTCCCTCGCACCCGACACCGTCCTTGTACGCATATGTTCTTCTCGCCGGAGAGCAACAGTCGGGCCTTTGTACGGACGTCTGCGTGACCTTGGGCTCTTCCATGTTGCCCAATCACCCTGTCGGATAGGCAGGTGGGATCGATGACACGCGACCTTTGGCGAGTGGGCCCGTGGAGCGGAAAGCAGCCAGTGATCGAGCGGGCCAGCTCAGCCGATTTGGCGTATCTGGCGATGGAGGCTGGCAGGGTACCGCAGCAATTCGCGGCCATCTTGCTGTTGAAACCATCCGGTGATTTCAGCTTGCCTCGCCTTCGACAGGTGATTTCAGAGCGCATCCTTGCTATTCCACGGTTACGGCAGCGGTTGATCAAGGTGCCGGTTGGCTGTGGGCATCCGGTGTGGGTGGATGATCATGACTTCCATATTGATCAGCACGTTCGAGCTATGTCGTGCCGACCCCCAGGAAACGAGCGGGCGCTGTTTGACACCGCTCTCTCCGTGATCATGGAACCGCTGCCGAAGAAGGCTCCGCTGTGGTCGGTAGTTCTGATCACTGGACTCCCGGATGGCAGAGCGGCGGTTGTGGTCGTGCTGCACCATGTCCTCGCCGATGGCCTTGGCGGGCTGAACGTGCTAGCGGCACTGGTTGATCCGGGCTTGAAAGCTGCCGGCGTGCCGTTCCCGAGGCCTCGGCCGGCGCTGCCGGTCCTTGCTCGCGATGCTTTGCTGACGCGGCTCCGCGGAATTCGTCAGGCGGCCGGCTCCTGGCGCTCCCTGCGCCAGGCGATGTTCGCCGGTGGAGGCTTTCGGCCAGATCCCGCCGTTCCTTGCTCCCTTGTGCAACCGACGAGTTCCCGCCTCAGGATGGCGGCTATCAGGCGGGAGCGCGCTCCAGTCGCGGCGGCGGCGCACCGGAAGGGGGCCACCGCCAACGACGCTGTTCTCGTTGCTGTAGGTGCCGCGCTGCATCAGATCTTGCTGAGCAGAGGTGAGTCGGTTGAGCCGATTGCCATCACTGTGCCGGTCTCGGGTCGCGGCTCAGGGCCCGGACCCGCGGTGGGAAATCTGGTGAGCCCCATGCTCGTTGAGGTTCCCACCAGTGGCGCCGTGCGCGAACGTCTCGCCCAGGTTGAGGCGGCGGTGCGCGCCCACAAGGCGGCAGCGACCGGTCCCCCACCCGTCGCCATTATGGGTGGGCTGTTCCGGGTGGTCGCAAGGCTTGGCGGCTATCGCTTCTACATGAATCACCAGCGCCGGTTCCACACGCTGGTGACGCACGTCCGCGGCCCCGAAGAACCGCTGACGCTTGATGGGCATTCAGTCAGCGAGGCTATTCCGGTTGCGATTGGCGAGCGCGGGAACATCACCGTGTCCTTCGAGGTGCTGTCGTACGCCGGCATGCTCACCATCACCGTGATCGTCGACCCGGAGCACGGTCCGGACCTTGAAGACTTGATCCGCAGGCTGCAGCACGAGCTCGATTCGATCATTGCGTCGCCCTAGCGGAAAGAGACGAGCTGACATGGCAAGAGTCACCGGCGAAATCCTGATCAACCGGCCGGTCGAGATGGTGAGATCAACCAGTCGTCGTATGAAGCGTGCTGCCGGAGCGCCGTCCACAACGTCGTGATCGAAGGCGATCGTCACGTTGAGGAGGTCGCGCGGTTCGACCCGCTCCTCGATAACGGCGGGCTTGCGAGCGATGCCGCCCACGATCAAGAGAAGAGATTGCCCCTCCGGCGCGAGGCCCCAGCCACCGCCGCGACCGACCATGCCTAGCGCTGTCACGCCGACCGTGCCCGCTGCCGTCACAACGCGCGTGGGATCGCGGCGGCTGACGGCGCGGTCAGTAAGTCGGACGAATAACCGCGGCAGCGGCCAGGGGGCTGACATCATGACCGGGAACGCCGAGGGCAGGCCGCTGCCCGATGGGACGGGCTCTGAAAGTCGAGAATCTCGCGATCGATTTCCTTGAACGACTTGTGGTTCGCGCGGCGGATAATGTACGGAATCGCGACCGGTGACCCCGCCAGCTCTCGCTCAACGGGCAGAAATCATCCACGTCGTCGAAGATGACCAGGTGTTTGCGGCCTTTCAAGTATGCCTGCACCGACTTGTCCTCATCCACAGCGCGCGCCAGGCAAAAGGCCCGGTAGCTAGTAAACG
>JAJTCL010000178.1 GCA_021323255.1 Propionibacteriaceae bacterium
TGGCCGATGCACTGGAACATGCCGGGGACTACGCGGGCGCAAGTGCGACCTACGACGAGGCGTACAGCTTCTGCTCTGCCAACGGCCTCGAGCCCACCGCTCAGCTCTGCCTGGCGTGTCTGACTGCAGTGCTGCGGCAGTCGGGCGACTGGGACCGGGCAGCGACGCTGTGCCAGCGGGTCATCGAGTCCTCTGACGCGACGGTCCACGCCCGCGCGGTCGCCACCGGCATGCTCGGATCGATATTCGGGGTGCGCGGCCGAACCCGGCAGGCGCGGCCACTGCTGCTGGAGTCGGCGACCCTGACCCGCCAGCTCGAACTTGCCGCGATGGAGCTGGTGTCCAGTTGGGGGTTAGCCATTGTGGACAGCGTCGAAGGCGCAACGCAGTCGGCTGTCGGTCATTGCTGGGCGCTGCTGGAACGCTGGAAGCAAACCGAGGATCGGCATTATGCGACGCTGCCCCTTCGCTGGGCCACGACATTCTTCGCCGACTCCGGGGACGCCGCCGGTACTCGGGCCTGCGCCGCCGCGCTCGCCCAGATCGCTGCCGATGCCGGTCAGGACGAGGCGATGTCCGCGCTCTCGCATGGATTGGGGAAACGGCACTCATTGATGGGAAGCCTCGATCAGGCCGCCGAACAGTTCTCCCGGGCGCTCGTCTTGCTGCAGGGCCACGACGCACCATTCGAACGGGCGGAGTCACAGCGACGGCTGGCGAGCGTACTTGTCGCGACCGGCCGTCGCGACGAGGCAGTCGAGCATCTCCTCGCCGCGTACCGGACAGCTCGCCGCCTCGGCGCGAAGCCACTGGCCAACCAGCTCGCCGGCGCCCTCAGTGAGCTGGGGGAGCGGGCTGAACGACGCCTGAGCAAGCGAAGCGCCGCTCAGCTGGACCACCGCGGTTCGACCCGGCGGGAACTGGAGATCCTCCGGATGGTTGCCACTGGCCGGACCAACCGGGAGATCGCCAGGGAACTGTTTCTGAGCCCGCGTACGGTCGATATGCACGTCAGCAGCATCCTGACGAAGCTGGACGGACGATCGCGAACCGACGCGGTCCGCCGGGCCAGTGAACTCGGGCTGTTGACACAACGTTCTGGATAGGCAAATGAGGGCTATCGGAGGTTAGGCGACCGAGACGATGCGGGGTTCGTAGCCGGTTCTTGATAAAGTCGGTCGGTCCTGTTCGCGTGAGCTGAGAGTACGTTGCGAGGCGCAAGCAGTTCAGCGACGCATTCAGGATTGTCACGAGAAAGGGAGGGCACGGGTGCTCGCCGCGTTCGCCAACGCGTTCCGGACTCCGGACCTACGCAAGAAGATCTTCTTTACGCTTGCGATCCTTGCGGTCTTCCGCCTCGGCTCGATCATCCCGACGCCAAACGTCAACGTCGAACAGGTGAGCTTCTGCCTCGAGCAAGCCAGCACTGGCGAGCAGCAGGGGCTCTACTCCCTGATCAATCTGTTCTCCGGCGGCGCACTTCTTCAGTTGGCGATCTTTGCGCTGGGCATCATGCCCTACATCACGGCCAGCATCATTCTGCAACTGCTGACAGTGGTCATCCCGCGTCTGGAGGCTCTCAAGAAGGAGGGTCAGGCAGGGCAGACGAAGATCACTCAGTACACCCGCTACCTGACTCTGGTGCTGGCCGTGCTCAACTCCACCGCCTTCGTCACGGTGGCGGTGAACGATCGGCTCTTCACCGGATGCCCTGGCCTGGTGTACGACAAGAGCATCTTTCCAGTCGTCGTCATGATCCTGACCATGACCGCCGGGACCGGCGTGATCATGTGGCTAGGTGAACTCATCACCGAACGCGGTGTCGGCAATGGCATGTCAGTACTGATCTTCACCCAGATCGCTGCCACCTTCCCGAGTGCACTGTGGAGCCTGAAGGTTGCCCGTCCGGGCTCGCTGGGCTGGGTGGTGTTCCTGCTCGTGATCGGGTTGGGGTTGCTCGTCATGCTTGGCGTCATCTTCGTCGAACTGTCCCAGCGCCGGATCCCCGTGCAGTACGCCAAGAGGATGGTGGGACGGCGGATGTTCGGAGGCACCACCACCTACATCCCGATCAAGGTCAACCAGGCCGGAGTTATCCCGGTCATCTTTGCTTCCTCGCTGCTGTATCTACCGGTGCTGTACGCCCAGTTCCGGCCGGACGACAGGTTCTCGTCCTGGATCAACGCGAACTTCGTGCAGGGCGACCATCCGGTCTACATCCTCACCTTCTTCGTGCTGATTGTGTTCTTCGCCTACTTCTATGTAGCGATCACGTTCAACCCGAGCGAGGTCGCCGACAACATGAAGAAGTACGGCGGCTTCATCCCCGGCATCCGAGCCGGGAAACCGACCGAGGATTACCTCAGCTTCGTGTTGTCCCGTCTGACGTTCCCCGGTTCGATGTATCTGGGACTGATCGCGCTGCTGCCCTCGATCGCGTTCATCCTGTTGAACGCCAATCAGAACTTCCCCTTCGGCGGCACCTCGATTCTCATCATCGTGGGTGTGGGCCTCGATACTGTGAAACAGATCGAGAGCCAGCTCCAGCAGCGCAACTACGAAGGGTTCCTCCGCTAATGCGACTCCTCATCATGGGCCCTCCGGGTGCAGGCAAGGGCACGCAGGCCATGCGGATCGCTGAGCACTATCGGATACCCGCCATCTCGACGGGCGACATATTCCGGGCCATGAAACACGCCGATACACCGCTGGCCCGGCAGGTGCGGGAGATCATGGAATCCGGCGGGTATGTAAGTGATGAGATCACCAACGAGATTGTGAAAGACCGGCTGGCGAAGCCTGACTGCCAGGAGGGCTTTCTGCTGGACGGTTACCCACGTACCTTGCAGCAAGTACAGACCCTCGACGACTATCTCGCCGAAACCAACCGCACGCTCGACGCGGTCATCTCGCTGCTGGCCGACACCGACGAGGTTGTTGCACGGCTACTCAAGCGGGCGGCGATCGACGGCCGAACCGATGACAACGATGAAACCATCCGGGTGCGGCTCAAGGTCTACGCCGAGCAGACCGAGCCGCTGCTCGATGTCTACCGCTCGGGCGGCCTGCTGGTAGAGGTCAACGGCCTCGGCGAGATCGATGAGGTGTCCGAGCGGGTTTTTGCCGCCTTGGAGGCTCACCGCGAGCGCCAGACAATCTGAGGTTGATGCGCGCTGAGCATCACTAAGCTGCGACGGTGACGAGCCCAGCAGCGCCATCGACAGTGATCAGCTGGCCGGTTTCGATCTTGTGTGTCGCATCGGGCACGCCAACGACGGCAGGGATGCCGTACTCCCGCGCAACCACTGCGCCGTGGGAGTTCGAGCCGCCCATCTCCATCACCAAGCCGCCGGCCGTCAAGAACAACGGAGTCCAGCCCGGATCGGTCGAAGGTGCGACCAAGATCTCGCCGGGTTCCAGGTGCGCCCCTACAGGGTCAAGTACGACTCGTGCCCGCGCCGTCACAGTGCCCGTCGAGGCTGGACTGCCAGCTAGCGCGCCATCTGCCCGAGCTGCCTCGACAGCCACGGCCTCTGGCTCTGTCCCGTCGGAGAGCAGCAGGCGGGGAATGTGCCGCCGCTTTAGCTCCTGCTGGTACGCCTCGCGCCGCTCCATGACAAGTGCCCGCAGGTCTTCGCCAGCCAGGCCCCGGCGGGCGTCGCCAAGGTCGAGGAAGAAGACATCGTCAGCTTGCTCGATCCTGCCTGCGACGGCCAGTTCATGGCCGACCTCCTTCAGCTGCTCACGCATCGCTCCGAGTGCCACGATGAGCAGGAACTTCGGCGACTCGCGCAATCCCACGAGCTGGCGTACTCGCCGCAGTGTCCAGCGGGCCAGTCGCGCCCGAAGCCGGCTACGCTCAGCGGCCCGCGTGGTCAGGCTGGTGATCATCGATTCGGCTTTTGCCTGGCCAGCCCGAAACTGCGAGACCGGATCAAGATCTTCGGTATCGAGATGGAGGTAATTGCTGATCACTCCCAGCAGGTGGCTAGGATCATCTGACCACCGCGGCATGCCGAGGTCGATCTCGGCGATCGCGCGATGACCGTAGCGGCGCAGGAATCCCTGAAGGCCGCACTGCGCCGCAGGCGGCAATGCCCGCTCGCGGTAGCGCTGCAGCAGATCAGCCACTGCCAGGTCAGTGAAGACGGCACGAGAAGCCTCGTCGTCACGAATCTGCTCGGTCAGCTTCCAAAGCTCCAGGTCCATTTCGGTGGTGATGTTGTGGGGCAGCCCTCGCAGCACTTCCTGGAGTTCGCCCGGTTGGGCAACGTCACGCAGCAATCGGCGGGACGCGACCAGCATCAACAGACCACCTATCGCGTACGCGATCGTGCGCGGCATGATCAAGAACAGCCGCCCCACTCGTTGCTCGACGAAGTCCAGGCGCTGAGTCGCCGTTGCGTTGGCCGGCAGAGTGAGGCTACGGCGTAGCCGTCGCTCGGTGGCGGCGATCCCGCGATAGGCCCATTCCGGGTTGGCCAGCCCGCGTGCCACGCGTACGGGCACCCTGTTGCGGATCAGGGCGCCGGCAATGTGCCTGAGCACTGTGTGATCCGAGTCGATGATTGAAAATTCCGGCCGCTCCCCGAGCACTTTCAAGACCGCCGACGCCCGCGCTTCCATCACTCCAAAGGCTGCGATCACTGCCTTGCGGCCGATGCGATTGCGCAGCACGTTCGTCAAGTCCATAAAGAGCCGCTGACCCGGCGCATGCATGGCAGGCGGGCCGGCCAAGGGCTGAGCAGGTGGCATTTTGATTGCAGTGGCCACCGAGGTGCCGATCAACCGAATGGCCGCAATTCCCATTGGAGTGATCGGTCTGGTCAAGCCTTGAGCCAAGCTCAGACACATCAGCACCCGCAGGCCCGGCTGGTGCATCCGTGGTTGCGGGTACAACGTGGTGATCGGCCGCGCCTGGGTCAACCAGAAGCGGCCAGCGGAGTCACGTGCCCACTCGGTGTCCTGCGGCGCCCCGTAGTGTCGCTGCACCTGCTGACCAAGATCAGCAAGCTGTAGCACCTGCTCGTCGTCAAGACAGGCTTCAGCGCTTTGGTCGACCAGCTCACGACGCTCGGTCCCGCCTCCAGGCAGGCCGGTGATCATTACTCGTTTGTCGCCCAGGCGGCGTGTCACGATTCTGCGGCCGACAGAGTCCACGACGAAGTGGTCCGGGTTGACCGCGCCGGAAACCACAGCCTCGCCAAGGCCTGGGCTGGCGTCGATCACCGTTTCGTTTCTGCTGCTCGTGACCGGGTTCGCCGTGAACATGACACCAGCTGCGGTGGCATCGATCATGTATTGCACTACGACGGCCAGTGCCACGCTGCGGTGGTCAATCCCGTTGGCATTGCGGTAACTGACAGCTCGATCGGTCCACAGCGAGGCCCAGCAGCGACGCACCGCATCCAGCAGGGGCGCCGAACCCACCACGTTCAGATAAGTGTCCTGTTGTCCGGCAAAGCTGGCATACGCCAAGTCCTCCGCAGTGGCCGATGAGCGAACGGCCACCGCTGCATCGTCGCCGAGCGCGGCGTAGTGATCGGTGATCGCATTTCGCAGCTCGGCCGGCGGCTCCAGCGCCAGCACGCGGCGCCGGGCCTGCTCGGCGGCCGCCGGGATTCCTCCCGTATCCGTCGCACTGGCGAGCTTGTCCATCAAGTCATCCAGCCGCTGCTGCACAACCAAGCGATAGGCATCTGTGGTGACGCAGAAGCCGCCTGGCACCGGCAGTCCGCCGGTGTTCATGATTCCGAGGTTCAACGCCTTGCCGCCGACCGCATTGATCATGGTCGAGTCGACGTCTGAGAGGTCCACGACGAGCATCATGAACAGACGATAGAGCGCAGGTTGACAAAATTCAACAAGCGATGAATTTTCTGCTGGTGGAAGGTCGTATTAGCTGCGAGCGTCGGGAATCGCGCATCGCCGCGAGCGGAGCGAGCGATCAAATACAGCGCGATGCGCGAGCAACTCCAAAAAAGGAGGGGCCGGTAATCTCCTGGAGCGTGACTCGCTATCCAGAAACGCGTCGGGACGAGGTCGTCGATGTGCTGCACGGTAGGACGATCGCGGACCCGTATCGCTGGCTGGAGGATTCTCGACACGATGCAGCAGGTGATGAGGCAGCCGCGGGCCGGCGTGCCGTTCAAACGTGCCGGGCACTACTTCGTCAGCAGAAACGATGGCAGCCAGAACCAGGACGTGACCTACGTCGCCTCATCGTTGGCTGAGTTGCTGGCCGGTGGC
>JAJTCL010000179.1 GCA_021323255.1 Propionibacteriaceae bacterium
ATGCCGGTCGGCAGAAGGAACCAGGTCAGCGGGTAGTGCAGCCGCGAGGTCTCCGAACCCAGCAGCTGGTACTCCATTGCGTGCAGTGCGAGGACGCACACGACAATCCCGAGGACCGTCAGTTCGACGTAGTACCCCTGCCAAGATCGTGAGCCAAAGAATCGCGACTCGCGACCGCGGCCCCGGAGCAACAGCCGAATCATGATCAGGAAGCTGATCGAGATCAGTCCGCTCCAGGCGATGATCTCGCTGGCCCACTGATACGGCGCCCAGTGCCCGATGATCGGCAGCGCGAAACGCGGATCGAAGAGCTGCCCGTACGCCGTGATCAGGGTAAAAATCAAGGCACCGAACGCGATGAACACGAACCAGTGGGCAATCCCGATCGTGGTCCACTGCAGCATCCGGGTGTGCCCAAGCGTCTCGGCAAGCAGGTTCCGCCAACGCTGGCCAGGCTGATCACCTCGGCCGGGAGCCGGCTTGCCGAGCTTGACGACGCCGACGATCGATGCCACGGCGCGGACGAAGATCACGACACCGACGACCGAGACCGCCAACGCCACGACGATCGCGGCGACTTTCACGTGTGACTCCTCCTTGGGCGATGCGTTTCAGCCTAGTGGGGTGCTCATCTCGGCCAGCGGAGGCTTTGCGACCTGCTCGAGGACACCTGCTTGCGGCCAGGTCGTGGCACTCCGCGATAGCTATTTGGACTCTGCACCATCTGCACAGATGCTGCAGTGTCCACGTAAGGGATGCGGAGTTGAACGAGGCCGGCCGGTCGGCGACCCAAAACCAACTCGCCGACGACGACCACCCCAGGCTGCATGAGTGAGGCTAAGATGTTCGCCTCGCAGTGGGTAAGCGGGGGCACGCCGCGCCGCGTACCCGAATTGTCAGAACTGGCGACTAGGGTCTTCTTTGACCTCCGTACGCGGCGGTTCAGCGATCGGTCGTCAAGGGCGCCGGCCGTCGAAGCCTGTTGCACGAGACCTGTGGGGTTGGCGTGATTGAGTTCGAATCAGTCGGCAAAACATTCCGGGATGGCACGGCGGCGGTTGTCGACCTCAATCTCATCGTGCCCTCCGGGAAGATCACTGTGATCGTCGGTCCCTCCGGCTGCGGCAAGACCACCACGCTCCGCATGGTCAACCGGATGCTCGAGCCCACCACGGGCCGAATTACCTGGGACGGCACTCCGCTGCGGACCAAGCGCAAGACCACGCTGCGCCGCCAGATGGGTTACGTCATTCAAAGTGGAGGACTGTTCCCGCATCGCACGGTGCTGGACAACATCGGGACGGTGCCTTCCCTCCTGCACTGGCCGAAGGCAAAGATCGAGAAGCGTTCACTGGAATTGCTGAGCAGTGTCGGTTTGGAGCGCAAGCTGGCGCACCGTTACCCTCCGCAGCTGTCCGGCGGGCAGCAACAGCGGGTTGGCGTGGCACGAGCCCTGGCGGCTGATCCGCTGGTCTTGCTCATGGATGAGCCGTTCTCAGCGGTGGATCCGGTGGTGCGCAGCGAACTGCATGAGTTCTTCCTCGGCCTGCAGCGTGTACTCAGCAAGACGATCATCTTGATCACTCATGACATTGACGAGGCCATCAAGCTCGGCGATCAGGTCGCCATCATGCGGGCGGGCGGGCATCTCGCCCAGGTCGGCACCCCGCAACACGTGTTGGATGAGCCCGCAGACGCCTTCGTGGAGGGTTTTGTCGGTCGCGACAGGGGATTTCGTTCGCTCTCCTTCCAGTCGGCAAGTGAGCTCAAGTTGGATCGAGTCAGGGTGGTCCGCGACGTCGAGACTGCCACCGGCACGGGGCCAATTCTGGTTGTCGACGGTGATGCGCGCCCGGTCGGCTGGGCGGATCCGGAACGCCCAGGGCGGGTCTTCGCACTCGGCTCAACCTTCAACCCGGAGACAGACACACTGCGAACTGCTCTGGACTCGGCACTGACCTCGCCCTACGGTCTGGCTGTCGCCGTGACGGGTGAAACGCACCGCTACGCAGGTGTCGTCAATGCCGACGACATCCTGGACAAGGTCAGAGATGTACGCGTATCGATCGCTGAGTCCATCTCGATTCGTGAAGCGGAGGCGGCGCACGCGTACGAGGCATTGGCCGAACCGGAAGATGGGTACGAACCAGGAGACGGGTACGAGCCGGTTGGCGAACCCGGGGAGGCGTACGAACCGGAGGACGGGTACGAGCCGGTGGGCGAAGCCGAGGAGGCGTACCAACTGGAGCAGGTGCTCGACCCGCTCGCGACACCGGATCAGCCGTACGAATCGGGCGAGGTGCCTGACAAGCCTGCGGAATCACAGCAGGCATATGCATCAGACCAGGTGTACGACCAGCTTGCCGAGCCTGAGCCAGTGGATGATACCGATAGCGCTGAGACCCGGCTCGTTGACCAGCAAGGAGACGTTTCGGCGCCTCCCGAGTGGGACGCGCAACGCACCCAGGACATCCCCAGCTTCGTCAGCATGGAGTATCCAGAGGACGGTGATGTCGAGTCGCCGCGCGACGGCGCGCTTCCGACTGAGGATCACCGCATACCTGACGAAGAGGATGAGCGCCGTAAGGCTCATGGGGAGGCCACACATCGCCGCGGCTCGAGCGTACTGCAGTGAATCTGGACTGGGCCTGGATCGAACGCAATCTGTCGATGATCGGTAGCTTGCTAGTTGAGCATGTTGTTCTCTCGCTCGTGCCAGTCGTCATCGCCTTCGTGATCTCGTTGCCACTTGGCTATCTGGTCTCCAAGACCCGCCGAGTGGCCAACGTCCTGCTCGCCTTCCTTGGCGTCATTTATTCGGTTCCGTCGCTGGCCCTTTTCGTGCTGATGCCGTTGATGCTCGGCACGCAGATTCTCAATCCGATCAATATCATCGTGGCGTTGGCGATCTACTCGATTGCGCTGCTGGTCCGTAGCGTGGTGGACGGACTGCGCTCGGTGCCAACACCGGTGAAACAGTCTGCTTCAGCCGTTGGCTATGGCTGGCCGCGTCGGCTGTTCCGGGTGGAGATGCCGCTGGCCATGCCGGTGATCTTCGCCGGTCTCCGCGTTGTCACGGTGTCGAATATCGCTCTGGTCAGTGTTGCGGTACTGATCGGAAGCGGAGCGCTTGGCAAGCTTTTCGACCTCGGCTTCGGCAGCAACTTCTACACCCCGATCATCGTCGGGTTGGTGCTGACGCTGGCACTCGCTCTGATCGCTGACGCATTCCTCCTGCTGATCCAGCGTGGCACTCTGCCCTGGTTCAGGAAGCGGGCGGTGGCATGAACCTGTTCGATTATCTGACCGATCCCGCCAACTGGCAGGGCCCGGGAGGAATTTGGTATCTGCTGCTCCAGCACATTGGCTACACCGTGGCCGCAGTTGCCATAGCAGCAGCCGTCGGGATTCCTCTCGGCATCGTGATCGGTCACACCAATCGCGGTTCGTTTTTGGTGATCGGCCTCAGCAATGCCGCTCGGGCCATCCCCACTCTGGGGCTCTTGGTCTTGGTTGTGCTGCTTCTGGGAACCGGCGTTGGGCCGATTATCGGCGTGCTCGCCGTGCTCGCGCTGCCACCGATCCTCACCGCGACCGCCGCGGGTATTCGCGGGGCGGATCACGATGCCGTTCACGCAGCTCGTGCCGTGGGCATGTCCGCGCGCCAAATCGTGGGCAAAGTGGAGTGGCCGCTCGCCCTGCCCCTGGTGATCTCAGGACTGCGAAGCGCGACCCTGCAAGTCGTAGCGACGGCAACGGTCGCTGCCTACAGCTCCGGCGGTGGCCTTGGTCGGCTGCTGATCACGGGAAATGCCACACGTAACTATTCCGAAATGTTCGCCGGCGCCTTTCTGGTTGCCTTGCTGGCTATTGTCCTGGATGTGTTGCTTGGTGCGCTTGGCTGGCTCGCCGGTCGCCATGCCCACCCTGCCAGCAAGAGATCAGCGGCGCGGCAGCAATCCGCGCTCGATCTGGCTGCCTAGCCGAGTCCTGCCGAATATTGAGACGGAGAAAGTCATATATGAAAATCAAGCAATCCCTGGTTGGCGTCGGCCTGGGGCTCGCGGCTCTGCTTCTTGCCGCCTGCGGCGGCACCACTGACCCGTTAGGTGAGGCCAGCGCACCGCAGCCTTCGGAGTCTGCCGCGGCCAGTGCCCCGATTGTTGTCGGCTCAGCCGACTTCACCGAATCCAAGATCCTTGCTGAGATCTACTCGCAAGCCTTGAAGGCGAAAGGTGTCGAGTCATCGACCAAGCTCGGGATCGGATCGCGCGAGATCTATATCAAGGCTCTCCAAGATCAGTCGATCTCAGCGGTTCCGGAGTACACCGGGAACCTGTTGCTCTACTTCGACGCGAACGCCACGGCCACCACGGCAGCGGAGGTGGAAAAGGCTCTGCCGGCCGCATTGCCGAGCGACCTCAAGCTCCTGAAGAGCTCTGCCGCGGTCGATCAGGATGTCTACGTCGTCACCAAGGAGTTCTCCGCGCAGCACGGCATCACCTCGCTCGAGGACCTGCAGAAGATCGCCAGCACCTCAACCCTGGGTGGCCCGCCGGAGCTCGAGGAGCGGGCCTATGGTCCCCCTGGGCTGGAAAAGATCTACGGCGCCAAATTCAAGGCATTCGTCCCTTATCCCAAGTACCCGCCGAAGATCAGTGACCTGGACAACAACAAGATTCAGGTAGCGACCTTCTTCACCACCGACGCCATCATCGCCGAGAAGGGCTACGTCCAGCTCGAAGACCCGCAGTCGATGATCTTGCCGCAGAACGTTGTTCCGCTGGTCCGTTCCGACGTGGCTGAGAACCAAACGGCCGTGACCGCACTGGAGGCCGTCCAGGGAGCATTGACAACCGAGGAACTGATGCAGCTGGACAAGAAGGTTGACACCGACCGCCAGGACCCGGCTCAGGTCGCTGGGGAGTGGCTGAAGAGCAAGAGCCTCGCCTAACGTGGTTGGCGGTAACCGGCGCTAGTCAGCTTCGGGCGGTGCGGCCTTGTGGTCGCGCTCGTCCCGGTCGGCCCACTCCAAAAGCTGATCCAGTCGATAGACGTTGTCGTCGATATCAGCGTGCAGGTCCCCAACCTCGGCGAACCGGGCCGGCATGGTGGCGATAGTGAAGTCCTTCGGATCGGCGTCAGCGATCTCGTCCCAGCGCAGCGGCGCCGAGACGACACCTTCGGGGGTGCCGCGTACCGAGTAGGCGCTGGCGATCGTGTGATCACGCGCGTTCTGGTTGTAGTCGACGAAGACTGATCCAGGATCCCGGTCCTTGCGCCACCAGGTCAGGTCCACCAGGCCGTCGGCGCGGCGCTCCACCTCGCGGGCAAAGGCCCAGGCTGCCCGGCGTACGTCGGGATGTCCATGATCAGGAACGATGCGCACATAGACGTGCAATCCTTTGCCGCCAGAAGTCTTCGGATATCCCACCGCACCGAGCTCAGCCAGCAGCTCCTGCACGATCACTGACACCCGTCGCACATCGGCGTAGCTGGCCGCGGGCATGGGATCAAGATCGATCCGCCACTCGTCGGGGGACTCGACGTCTTCGCGACGGGAGTTCCAAGGATGGAACTCCACCGTCGACATCTGCACCGCCCAGATGACATCGGCCGGGTGAGTGACGCAGAGCTCGTCGGCGTCGCGGTTGAAGCGCGGGAAGTGCACGCGCACGGTTTCGATCCACGGCGGCGCCCCATGCGGCAATCGCTTCTGGTGCACCTTCTCACCGTCAACTCCATCGGGAAAGCGGTGCAGCATGCAGGGCCTGTGGTACAAGGCGTTGACGATGCCGTCCGCGACCGAGAGGTAGTACCGAGCAAGATCAAGCTTGGTCTCCCCACGCGCGGAGAAGTACACGCGTGCAGGATTGCTGATCTTGACGACTCGATCCCCGATCTCCAGCTCGATCCGCTCCGTCGCCATGGCAGAAACAGTAGACGAGCCCTCAGAAACTGACGCTGGTTGCCTCGCCGCGGGCAACCTGCGGCGTGTCGCGTCAACCAGCGTCAGACTTGAGAGGCCTGCCCCGGGTCAGCGTGCTCTGAGCCAGGCGAGTACCGCCAACACGCGGCGATTGTCGG
>JAJTCL010000180.1 GCA_021323255.1 Propionibacteriaceae bacterium
CATGCTGCTCAATGAAAGCCTTGGCTATGCGGTGCGGATTCGCGCTCGTGCGGCGCGACGCTTCAACGCTCGCCGTTCGTCTTCGCTGAGACCGCCCCAAACACCATGATCCTGACCAGCTTCCAGCGCCCATTGCAGGCATGCGTCTCTGACCTCGCATCGCCGGCAGACTTGCTTGGCCTCTTCTATCTGGAGAAGGGCCGGGCCGGTATTCCCAATCGGGAAGAACAGCTCAGGGTCCTCGTCCAGGCAAGCGGCCCTGTGGCGCCAATCCATTGGCGTTACACTCCTTACTGGTGCTCTGGGCCCCTGGCGTAGGACCCCGCAGGATGGGGAAGCCACGAGTCCTCTACACTGAGGCTTGACTCGCGCCCCCCAAGACTTTCAAGTATTGAGAGTCAATACAAGACTTTCGAGCGTTCGGTGGCTCACATTTCGGTTCTGTTACGGTCTTTGCCGTCCTTTCAACCGGTTGTACCCCCGTCTTTCGCCTCAAAACATCGGTCATGACGCACGCCCAGCCACACCAGCGACGGCCTGTGACAATTGTTGTTGCGGCTGCCTTGCTGGCACTTGAGGGACTGGTTGGATTGGCGTACGCCGCGATTTCTGTCGGGCAGATCAGACTGTCTCGTGCTGCGGTGGGCGTCGGGGTGGCGATTCTGATGGCCGTCTTCGGAGTCTTCCTGCTCCTCGTGGCGCGAGGCGTGTTCTTGGGCAGGCGGTGGAGCAGAGGGCCGGCGGTCGCGACTCAGTTGATCTTGCTGCCGATTGCTTGGAGCTTCCGAGGCGGTGTCACTACGTGGGTATCAGTAGCTCTTGCGGTGTTGGCAATCGTCGTTCTCATCGGATTGCTGCACCCGCGCTCAACCGCCGTCTTCGTTGGACCGGCAGCGGGCAGCTAACCACAACGGCGAGCGCTAGTCGCCAATCACCTCCAGTGTTTGGATCAACTCCTCGTCATGTGCCGCTTCCGCCTCAGCCTGCTGCTTGACCCGGCGGAGGAATGACTTGGTGCGCTCTTCCTTGGGATTCAGCAGCACCTCGTTCGGTGCGCCTTCCTCGACGACCACACCTTGATCCATGAAGACCACCCGATCGGCGACTTCACGCGCGAAGCCCATCTCATGTGTCACCACGATCATGGTGGTGCCCTCGTTTGCGAGATTGCGCATGACGCCGAGGACCTCGCCGACCAACTCTGGGTCGAGCGCGGACGTGGGTTCATCGAAGAGCAGCAGTTCCGGCTTCATTGCCAGCGCACGCGCTATCGCCACCCGCTGCTGCTGCCCACCAGAAAGCTGTGAGGGATAGAAGTTGGCTCGCTCCCCCAACCCCACCATGTCGAGGAGCTCGAGTGCCTCCTTCTTGATCTGATCCTTGGGGAGTCGCTTGACCTTGACCGGCGCTTCCATCACGTTTTCGATGGCGGTCATATGCGGGAACAGATTGAAGCGCTGAAAGACCATGCCGATCCGCGACCGCTGCCGCGCGATGTCTTTGTCTTTACGCACGTGCAGCTTGCCCTTGCGCTCCTCGATCCCGACGAGTTCGCCGCCAACCCAGATCCGACCGCCGGTCAGAGTTTCCATCTGGTTGATCAGTCGCAGGAAGGTGGTCTTGCCTGACCCGCTAGGGCCCAACAAGCAGACGACTTGTTTGGCGTCGACATCGAGGTCAATCCCTTTCAGCACCTCATGACTGCCAAACGCCTTGGTGACGTTGACGGCACGGACGAGGTTGTCGCTCTCCGTCGCCGTGGCCGTCATTTCGCCGCTCCGATCGCCAGACCCTTGGCCGCCTCATCCTTCTCCGCACTCACCGCGGCGCCGAACCCGCGCCCGAATCGCCGCTCCAGATACGCCTGGCCGACCATCAAAACACTGGAAGCGATCAGGTAGTAAATCGTGGCCGCGACCAGGATTGGGAAGATCTGGAAGGTTCGATTGCCGATGGCCTGCAGCTGGAAGAACAGCTCGGTGCCAACAGGAATGCCAATGAGCAGTGAGGTGTCTTTCAGCATCGCTATCGTCTCATTGCCGGTTGGCGGCACAATGACCCGCATTGCCTGCGGCAGCACAATCCGGCGCATGGCCTTGCCTCGGCTCATGCCGAGCGCTTGAGCCGCTTCCATCTGTCCCCTGTCAACGCTGAGAATTCCTGCCCGCGCGATTTCGGCCATATAGGCAGCCTCAGACGCTGCCAGACCGATCACGCCGCCCGCCAGGCCGACGAAGATCGCATTGGCATCGAAGGGTCCGATGCGCCAGTCGCCGCTTAGACCGAACCATTCGATGAACTTCCAGTCGAAAGGCACACCAAGAGCGATGCCTTCTGCGAAGAGGAGTCCAAGCTGGCCCATGATGACGAGGAGCACATACCGAGGGATGGCGCGGAAGAACCAGGTGTACAACCACGAAACACCCCTGAGGATGGGGTTGTCCGACAGCCGCATGACCGCCAGGATCACCCCCAAGGTCACGCCGAAAATCATCGCCAGGATCGTGACGAGGATGGTGCCCTTCCAGAAGCCCTCGATCACCGGGCTCTGGATCATTGCCTGAAGGACAAACGGCCAGTTGAACGCCGGGTTGAAGATCAGCATGTTGAGGAACATGAGGGCCAACACGACGATCACGGCAATGGCGACCCAGCGCCAGGGGTGGCGAACCGGTGTCGCGTGTATTAGCCCGGGGCGCTCATCGCTGACCGCTGGCCGGGTTTCTGTTGTGGTTGTCACGACGACGGGTTGACTGTGAAGTCGGAGATGGCACCCTGCTCGACACCCCATTTCTCAAGCGCGGCCTTGTAGGTGCCCTCCTGTTCGAGCTGCTTCAGCGCCTCTACGATTGCCTGAGCGAACTCGGTCTCGCCCTTGGGCAGCACAAAGCCGTACGGGGCTGCATCGTAGATGTCGCCCAACGGCTCCAGCTTTCCGCCGGATTGCTTCACCGCGTATGCACCCACTGGCGAGTCGGCCAGCATGGCATCAGCCTTGCCAGTGACTACCGCGCTTGTCGCCTGAGCTTGACTGTCGTAAGACAAAACATTGATCTTGTTGCTCCCGCACTTCTTCTGACGCACCGGAAGATCGTCAGTCTCCTGCACGGTTCCGGTTTGCACGGCGACGTTCTTGCCGCAGGCGTTCTCCGGGTCGATGCCCTTGGGGTTGCCCGGTTGCGTGGCCCACTGGGTGCCGGCCTTGAAGTAGCTCACCATGTCAACCTCCTTCATGCGTTCCGGGTTGATGGTGAACGATGAGATGCCCATGTCGTACTTCTTGCCGGTGACACCGGTAATGATGCTGCCGAATTTCGACGGTTCCCACTGGGTCTTGACGCCGAACTTCGCGGCGACCTGGTTGAAGAGATCGACCTCGAAGCCTTGGACTGTCTTGCCGTCGGCGGCCAAGAACTCATTCGGTGCGTAGGTCGGGTCGGTGCCAATCTTGATCACGCCCGCACTCTTGATGCTCTCAGGCAGTTTGCTGGCAAGGTCCACGTTTTCGCTGACCGAGACCGATGGGGCCTCCTGGGCTCCCGGGTCCCCGCTTAACGAGCTCGATCCACAGGCGCTCAGAGCAAGTGCGGCGACCGAGGCCGCGACCACACCGAGCTTGATCCGGACATTCATTATGTGCTGCTCCCTTCCAACCCAGGTCCTCGTGAGCCTGGGTTGATCTACCTTTCACCGCCTTGTAGCGGCGGATGAGTCCTGAGGACAGTCTGAATCCTTCCACGCAAGGCTTGGGTTTGATTGACGCCGGTCGGTTTGGAATCCGATCGCAACGATGAAATGCGGCTCATCGAAGCCGCTGGGCGCCGGCGGATGGAACGGCGATGAAGTGCGCCGGCGGACCATATTCCGCGGTTGCGAAGCTCTGGGCGATCTCGTGTCCGATCCTCTCGGCTTCGCCTGCCGGAACCAGTGCGATGATGCAACCGCCAAAACCGCCGCCGGTCATCCGAGCGCCGAGAGCTCCGGAGGCGCGGGCCACCTCTACGGCAAGGTCCACCGGCGGAACGGTGATCTCAAAGTCCTCCCGCATCGAGCTATGTGAAGCGTCCAGGAGCGGGGCCAGGTCGGCGATTCGGCCATTCCGCAGCACGTCGACGGCTTCCAGCACGCGAGCATTTTCCGATACCACATGGCGTACCCGGCGCTGAATCACCGGATCGGGAAGCTGGTTCAGGGCGGCATCAAGCTCAGTGACGTCTCGCAGCGCAAGCACCCCCAGCAGCTGCGCGGCCTCCTCACAACTGGCTCGGCGGGCAGCATATTCGCTGTCGACCAGCGCATGGGGTGTCTTGGTATCCAGCACCAGGATCTCCAGGCCGGCTCTTGCTGTGTCGAATCGAACCTGCTCAGCGTCGTCGGTCCGGCAGTCGAAGAAGAGTGCGTGGCCGGCTGTGCACAACGTAGCGGCGGCCTGGTCCATGAGGCCTGTCGGAGCCCCGACGAAGGCATTCTCCGCGCGCCTGGCGAGCTTGGCGCGGTCCAGTCCGGAAATGTCGAGGTCGTTGAGGTCGGCCAGAGTGGTGAGCACGGCGCATTCCAGCGCAGCAGAGGAGGACAAGCCGGCACCTTCGGGCACGTCGGATGTCAGCACCAGATCGGCACCGCCAACCCGATGCCCAGCCTGCTGAAGCGCCCAGACCACACCCGCGACGTAGGCCTGCCAGCCGGTCATCCCTGGCTGCAGGTCGGCGGTCTCGAAGGTTTCGGTCGAGTCATTGTTGAGCGAGGTGACACTCCAGGCGCCGTCATGTCGCGGAGCGGCTGCGATCAGCACCCGCTGTGCCAAGGCGAATGGCATGACGTAGCCATCGTTGTAATCGGTGTGTTCACCGATCAGGTTGACCCGACCAGGAGCAGCCCAGACCCCCGCTGGCTGCCGATCGGTGCGAACTCGGAAGTCCTGGATGAGGACGGCGGCGTCGTTGCTCACCCGACGCACTGTATCGGGCGAGATCACCTGACCCTTTGGAGCGGCGGTCCCGCCATAAGGTGAGTCCATGATGGCGGCCTACGCGGTCCGGGCGGATTTGGAAGCGCCCTTGAACGCCCTGATCGTTGGGCACATCGAGCCTCCGGATGTGCCGTCGGGTTGGGTGCCCGTGCAGGTCAAGGCTGCCGCTCTCAATCACCATGACATCTGGTCGCTGCGCGGAGTTGGCCTTCCAGCCGACCGGCTCCCGATGATCCTTGGTTGCGATGCTGCCGGAGTCACCGGCGACGGTCGAGAGGTGATCGTGCACGCCGTGATCAATGCCCCCGACTTCGCAGGTTCCGATGGGACATATGACCCGGCACGCTCACTGCTCTCCGAGCGTTATCCGGGCACCTTCGCAACGCAGGTGCGGGTACCGGTTGCCAATCTGGTGGACAAGCCGCCCGAGCTGGGCTTTGCTGAGGCGGCCTGCCTGCCGACGGCCTGGCTCACGGCGTACCGAATGCTCTTCAGCCAATCAGGAGCCCGGCCAGGGGACACCGTGCTGATCCAGGGCGCAGGCGGGGGAGTGTCCACCGCGCTTACCGCGCTCGGCCGGCAGGCCGGGATGCGCATCTGGGTCACATCCCGGGACGAGTCACGGGGGGCGCGAGCGGTCAGCGTTGGCGCACATCAGGCTTTCCCGATGGGCGCCCGGCTGCCGGAGCGGGTAGATGCGGTGATGGAGACTGTCGGTGCTGCCACCTGGTCACATTCGATCAATGCACTGAAGCCCGGCGGCACTCTGGTGATCTGTGGCGCCACATCTGGTGACCATCCGAGCAAGGCGGAACTGACCAAGATCTTTTTCAGACCGCTTCGGGTGCACGGCTCGACGATGGGCACCCGGGAGGAGTTGATCGCACTGAGCAAGATGCTGGTGACCACCGGCATCCGGCCGCACATCGACCGTGTGCTGCCGCTGGCGGATGCCGCTGCCGGCTTCGCCGCGATGATCGCAGGTGATCATTTTGGCAAGATCATCTTTCAGCCGTGACCGGCCAAACTAGCCAGTGCTCTTCACCTAGAAAGTGGTCAGAGACAACACGGCTCTGGCCGATTTCCATGTTG
>JAJTCL010000181.1 GCA_021323255.1 Propionibacteriaceae bacterium
AACCCAAATGGTGGTCAAAATGGTGGTCAGACCCATAGCCAAACTAAGCGAATAGGCCCGCTGCAACGGATCGAAGGGCTTTCGACCATTCTTGGCAGCAATAAGGCAGCAGACGCTGTGCCTCGACGCTGTACTGAAAGCGCATCTGAGGCGTGACCAGCTTCAGGGTCGCGGGTTAGATGGATCAAGGTTGTCGGGGCGCCCGCGACGCGCGGCACAGATCGGAGCACGAATGAGCCGCGGCTCTCGAGAGAGGAGAATGCGCCCCACCCCCCATCCTGCGCTTCGGAGACGGGTCATACGGAACGTAAGTCACCGACCACCCGCTGTGCTTCCCCATGCATCATCGCTGGGCGTCCGGGTCGCTACGGATCACCGGTGTTTGGCTGCTCGTCCGCTTCCAGGTGTGACAAAAGGTTCCGCTGGGACGCGTCTCGGTAGACGGTCCGTTTGGGAGAGGCTCAGGTGGCGGCTGCGGGTTCTGCGGCTTCTTCGATTTCGCCGACGAGGACTTCGATGACGTCTTCGAGGAAGAGGATTCCGGTGGTGCGGCCGTCGTGGTCGACGGCACGTGCGACGTGGGAGCCGGATCGCCGCATGGCTGCGAGGGCGTCTTCGAGGTCGGACTCGTGGTAGATGGTGGGCAGGCGCCGGATGCGTTTGGCGGGGATGGTCTGATTGGCGGCTTTGGTGCCGGTGAGGTCCATGACGTCTTTGAGGTGCAGGTACCCGGTGGGCTCCCCGGCGGCGTCGTTGATGCCGTAGCGGGAGTGGCCGGCGGCCACGACGGCGCGTTGCAGGTCGTTGGGGGTGGCGTCGGCGGCGAGGGCGACCACGTCGGAGATCGGGACTTCGACGTCGGAGGCCTTCTTGGTGGTGAACTCGAATGTGGCGGCCAGTGCTCCAGTGGTGTCGTCGATGTGCCCTTCGCGGGTGGATTGCTCGACGATGCCGGCGATCTCGTCGAGGGTGTAGGTGCTGGTTGCTTCGTCCTTGGGTTCGACGCGGAACAGCCGGAGGACGCTGTTCGCCAGCCAGTTGAGCAGCCAGATGACAGGTTTGAAGATCCGGGCGATCATGACCAGGGGCGGAGCCAGTAGCAGGGCGGCTCGGACGGGCACCGAGAACGAGAGGTTCTTGGGGACCATCTCGCCGAAGACGACGTGGAGGAAGGTGACGAGGGCCAGCGCGACTGCGAACGCGGTCACACTGATGGCGCTGTCGGTCAGGCCGGTCGCGGCGAGTGGGATTTCGAGCAGGTGATGGATCGCGGGCTCGGAGACGTTCAGGATCAGCAGCGAGCAGACGGTGATGCCGAGTTGGCTGGTGGCCAGCATCAAGGTGGCGTGCTCCATCGCCCACAAGGTAGTGCGCGCGGCGCGCTTGCCTTCCTCGGCCCGAGGCTCGATTTGGGACCGTCGGGCGGAGGTCACGGCGAACTCGGCGCCGACGAAGAAGGCGTTGACGAGTAGCAAGACGATGAGCCAGACGAGCCCGGAGACGTAGTCAGCCACGGTCGCTCTGATCTGCACCGGAGTGTCGGCTCGGACTCGACGGCGTCAGCGGCTGGGGTTCTTCTGGGGTGTAGCGGAGGCGGCCGACCCGTGTCCCATCCATTCGCTCGACTCGGAGGCGGCCTTGCGCGATGGTGATCTCGTCCCCGACTTCGGGGAGTCGATCGAGCTTGTCGGTGACGAACCCGCCGACGGTCTCGTAGTCGGGGGCGTCGGGAACTCGCACACCGGTCCGCTCCAGCAGTTCATCAGGTCGCCAGTTGGCATCGACGACCAGACAACTGCCGTAGCGGACCAGACCAGGGTGGGTTTGGTCGTGCTCGTCGCGCAGCTCGCCGACGATCTCCTCCACCAGGTCCTCGAGGGTCACAATGCCGGCCGTGCCGCCGTACTCGTCGACGACGATGCCGATCTGGAAGATGCCGCGGCGCAGCGCTCCGAGCAGCGTGTCAACCCTCATGGACTCCGGCACCCGGATCGGGTCGATCATCAAATCCGCGACGGTCACCTGCGGCCGGGTGGCGGCGTCGAGAGCGAAAGCCTGCTTGACATGGACGACGCCGAGGATGTCATCGGCATCGTGGCCGATCACCGGGAAGCGGGAGAACCCGGTGCGTTGGGACAGGTCGATGACGTCAGCGGCCCTCGCTGACGCCGCCAGCTTCGCCATCCGCACCCGAGGCGTCATGACGTCGGCGGCGGAATGGTCAGAGAACCGCAGGGTTCGGTCGAGCAGGGTGGCGTGGTCGGCGTCCAGCATGCCTTCGGTGGCCGAGCGTCGAACCAGGAAGCTGAGCTCCTCGGCGGTCCGCGCCCCCGACAGCTCCTCCTTCGGCTCGATCCCGAGGGCGCGGATGATCGCATTAGCGGTGTTGTTGCACAACAAGATCAGCGGCTTGAAGACCGCCGTGAACACCGTCTGAAAGGGCACCACCACCCTGGCGGTTGCCAACGGCAGCGCTAGAGCGAAATTCTTCGGGACGAGCTCACCGATCACCATCGACAACAACGTGGCGAGGCCGATCCCCACGACCGCACCAACGACCGGAACCGCGCCGGCCGCCACCCCCACCCCGGCCAGCGGACCCTCGAGCAGCCGGCTGACCGCGGGCTCGAAGGTGAAGCCGGTCAACAAGGTGGTCAATGTGATCCCCAGCTGAGCACCCGAAAGATGCGTCGAGGTGATCCGCAAGGCCCGGATCGTCGGACCAAGCCGCCCCTCACCAGCACGTTCCCGACCCTCAAGATCGTTCCGGTCCAGGTTGACCAGGGCGAACTCCGAAGCGACGAAGAAGCCCGTCCCGACGGTCAGGACCAGACCCACCGCGACCATCAACCACTCGAACCACATGATCAGATCACACCAACGAAGTCCTCCGAGCCACGGTCAACGCAGCGGCAGATCATCACCATCGTGCGGTGCAGCCTGCAACGCGACCAAGCATCGGCGAGCACATGACGGCCGCATTTCCAGGAGCCTGCCCCTGAAGCCCACCGCCCCTGCGGACCGCGGCCTGTTGGCGAGGAACGTTCCATCTGCGACGCGCGTTCCCGCGAAAAACTTGTCTCAGTAGCTCCTCCTGTTGCGAGACAACACGTTTCGCCGGCAGCTGCGGCGCGGTGGGGCCGGGTCATGGGTGCGGCTCACCGGGGGCTTGGCCTGGAACGCAGATCGCCAGGGCACCTGGTTGGATTTCGGCGAAGAGGGTGGTGGACTCGCCGACGACGTCGCCGTCGAGCTGGTAGTTGTCCTTCCCGTCGATGATGATCCGGACGCTTTTCCCCTTGCGCTGGTCGACCTGGTCATCCTTCTTGGCGCGTCTAGTGATGAGCCGTAAGGCGAGCTTGAGCCAGTGCCGGAATCGGTGGGGGGAGGCGATGTAGAGGTCGAGAAGCCCGTCGTCTGGGCTGGCGCCGGGTATCAAGGTGAGGTTGCCCTGAAGTCTGCCGACGTTGCCAATCACACAAAGCATGGCGTGACGTCGGACGGGACGGTTATTGTCCAGTTGAACCTTTAACCGTATGGGCAACCGGCCCAGGGCCTTTGCGGCTGCGACGAAGTACGCCGCAGATCCGACCTTGTCCTTCAGGTCTTCGTTGGTCTCGTCCATGATCATGGCATCGACTCCGATCCCTGCCATCACGGCGAAATGCTCTGGTGCACGGTCGTCGACTGTGATCCTGACCAGATCTATCGGGCGTGGCTGCCCGTCGAGGGCGACGTCGATGGCGTCTCCTTCTTCAAGTGGAAGGTCCATGTTTCGTGCCAGCAGGTTGCCGGTGCCAGCCGGTACCAGCCCCAGCGGAATCCCGGTGTGGGCCAAACCGTCGGCGACGGAGCGGATTGTGCCGTCGCCGCCAGCACCGATGACAAGATCGACTTGTTCTGCGACGGCCTTTTGGGTCATGGTGCGGCCTGGATCCTCGGCCGAGGTCTCCAGCCACAGCGTGTTGCTCCAGCCGTTTCGCTGGAGGCCTTCCTCCACTAGGGCGTGAAACTTGTCGCTGACTTTGATTGGGTTGTAGATGACCGCGCAGCGGCGGCTTCGGCTTGCCGGTTCAACAGATGTCACGTGGGATTCCTAAGTCGAAAATCAGATGATGTATCGTCGGGGCGCATGTCTAACCCGGCGATAGTCCCTTTCCAGGTGGGGTACCAGCCTTTAATCCAGGCCAGGAACCGCCTCATGTTCAGTCAAGGACGGTCCCCCGGCAGCGGTTATTGTCGGCGTTGCACTGACAGTCGGGCCGTGATCGAACCAATGCAGTCGTCTGGGTTAGAGCCCCGACTGGAGGATTAGGTTCAAGATCACGGTGAGGATGACCGACAACACCACCGAGATCACAATCGAGGCCAGGCAGCCGCTGCGGGAGACTCGCATGCTAACGCCTTCCGTGGCTAGCAACGGTGCCGCGCCCCGAGGGACGCGGCACCGTAGATTCATGCGTGCAACTGATCATCACGCCTGTCGGCCCTGCTCATCGCGCCGCGGTATTGAGGGCAGAAATTCAGGCGTCGTAGCGCCCACGGCTGCCGGCCTTCGCCAGGCCGCGGCTGATCATGTAGCCGATGCTCAATAGGGTCACATACAGCCACGCGCTACGGGCACCGAAGCCCTGGCCGTCATCGCCGTTGTCTATGACCGCAGCCGCGATCAGCACGCCAAGCACGCTGAGAACGAAGACGATCAGTTCGGTGGTCTTGAACGCCGACTTGGTCTCGGTGATCTTAAAGTCAGACGTGGCTTCGGCGGTGAGCCGAGGTGCGTCCACGCCCGCCCTGTAGGTGGGCGCGTTCGTAGTCGAGTCAGTGGTGGTCATGGGGGAACTTCCAATCTGGCTAAAGATGCGGCGGGCAATCAAGCCCTTCCCGCGGCCGGGGCGAATCGGTTCACCTCACCGGCAGGTACGCCTGTGTGCTCAGGCGCATTTACCTTATAACCCTACGGCCTCAGGACGTCGATGTCGAATCGCCGGCTGGTGTGACTCCCGGACGGTCGGTCATCACGTGGCAACACTCCAAGGCCACCCGGGAAGCGTAGATTCCTCGAGAGGCGGCTGCGAGACCGCCGCCAGGGCATGCCCTATCCGGCCCCATTCGGCACGTCCGAGCGGCCAGCGCAGTCTGCCGGTGAAGGTTGGTCTTGTGCGACGCCCTTCACACAGAACGCGTGTCGTAGAGCGGTGGTGATGCGGGCGTTGATATCGCTGGCCGCTGCTCGCTCATGGGGTGGTTGGCTGGAAAAACAAGACGACGCGTGGGAAGCGCTGAATTAGGGGGTCGGCGGGCAAGTGCGTCGAGATATGATCACACAGCTGCCCGCACGCCGATTTTGAGCAGCCGAATGACGCGGCGCCCGGTCGGCCACGAAGGCTGGGCTCGCTGATCGCGCTATCGCCATCGTGACCCACTGTCGCGGGAGTGATCATCGCAGTTAAGGCGTTCCAATTTCGTTTGCTAGCGCACGAGTGGTTCCGGCTCCACGAAAAGGCTTGCTGGCAACGGTGCGACCAAGATCATCCATGCGCTCCAAGCTTCGAGCGGACTGCCACAATGATCAACAAAGCAGTGATCAACTGACCCAGGCGGATCGGGGCCAGGCGAGGCGCGCCGTTGGGCGATTCGCGCCCGCCAAATCCGACCCGGCGACCTTCCCTGCCGACCGAGGATCAGCCGAAGCCCTCACAGCGACATTGGCCAGCGCAGTCTCTCAGATCTTGTTGTCGATGAAGACGAACGCGGGATCAAACTGTGGCGGTCCACCCTCATTGGGGATGATCTTGATACACAGCCGGTCATCCCCGTTTCCGTCCTCATCAAAGAACGCCTGTGGGTTGAAGTCGGGCGCCGCGATCGTGTCGATCACGGTCTGGATATCCATGCCCACGAACGCTGGCGAGCACTCACCGACGGCTCGTGGCACCGCAGATGCGACACCGGTCGACCCGATGGCAAGTCCCACCACAACGGCCGAAATGGCCACCCTTGCTTTGCCCATGCTGTTCCCCCGTGCGTAGGTTGTGGCTGA
>JAJTCL010000182.1 GCA_021323255.1 Propionibacteriaceae bacterium
ATTCGGCTGCAGGACAACTCCTCCTACCTCAACTTCCCCGGCGAGGAAGGCATTGTCCGGTACGGCGAGGGAATCTTCATCGGCTATCGGGCCTACGACAAGCTTGTCCAGTCGGTGAGCTATCCCTTTGGGTTCGGGCTGTCGTACACCAGCTTCCGAATCGACGATGTGGATGTGTCGATCGCCGGCTCGGTGGCAGGCGGCGATCTTGCTGTGACAGTAACGGCGTCGATCACCAACACCGGGCAGCGGGCGGGGGCAGAAGTTGTCCAGGTCTACGTCGGTGACACTGAGGCATCCGTGGCGCGGCCGCTGCGGGAGTTGAAGGGCTTCGCCAAGGTGGACCTCGAGCCGGGCGAGACGCAGCAAGTGAGCTGTCAGCTGGACCAACGCGCATTCGCATTCTGGTCCACACGGTTCCAGCAGTGGGTCGTCGAATCGGGTGAGTTCATGATCGCAGTCGGCAGCTCGTCGCGCGACCTGGTGGCGACCGAAACGATCACTCTTGATGCACCTCGGCTGTCCCTACCGCTCGGCCCTGACTCAACTCTTGAAGAATGGCTGGCCGACGAGCGCGGCCGCGAGCTCCTCGCCAAACGGGACATGCTGATCTTGCAGGATCCGGAGATCGTCAAGATCATCGGCACGATGCCGATGCATACCCTGGCGGCATTCCAAGGAATGGCACTTGGCAATGATGAACTGAAGGAGCTGATCGCCGAACTCTAGGCGGCGAGTGCGTCGGCGGCTTTATCAATGCCCTCACACATCGCTCTACAGGCGGACCTGCGCATCATCCTCGAGGCGTACTCGAGGCGGCGAACTCGAGCCCAGCGGACGATGTGCGGGACCCGCGTTCGCCGCGACGCTGAGGGCATGACCAGCACACGGACTCTGCCAGCGCAGTTCGACGCCCAGGCAAGCTCCAAGCAGTACTCCTTGACCAAGATCCTCGCGATTTGGGCCTCAGTAACCGCCCCGATGGGCCTGTTGGCCTGGGTGGTTGCCCCGGCCATCATCCCTCACACATCCCTACACCCCGGGCTTGTGCACTGGATGCTCATGGTGGTCGGAATGATGTGGCTATTTGTGGTCTCGCTCGCCGTCCTGTGGCACGAGCTGGGTGGCCTGCACTGGCCGACCCTCAAGAGGCGGATTTGGCTCAATGTGCCGCGTGACCCGAAGACCGGCAAGCCGCGAAAAATGTTGTTCTTGTGGGCCGCACCGGCCTTCCTCGCCAATGGCCTCGGCGGATACCTGGCCACGCGGCTGGACATGGCGTGGACCAACTGGCTTCCCGGACTAGACGAACCCTGGTACGCGAACGCCCAAGTGCTGGCCGATCGGCAATTCCAGGGTCAGTGGTGGATTCTCGGCCTGGCGCTGACAAGCATGATTTTCAACTACATCCTCGGCGAGGAACTGCTCTTTCGTGGCGTACTGCTGCCACGGATGGCCGGGGCCTTCGGTCGTTGGGACTGGGTCGCGAACTCGGTACTCTTCGGGCTTTATCACGTACACAAGATCTGGGCTTGGCCCAGCATGATCGCCAGCGCCTTCGGCGTCGCCTGGGCAGCCAAGCGCTACCGCAGCTTCTGGATGGGCGTGATCGTGCACGGACTCGAAGGCTTCTTCATCGTGCTAATCGTGGCAGTGCTAGCCGGCTGGTATCCGTGATCGACTTCCGCCCGAGGCAGCTCTCCTTGATCATGCTGCCGCCCTTGGAGGAACGCACGTAGACGTTCGTTCTTCACGCGATGCACACGTTGCAACGTGTGCATCGCGATTGAAGCGCACGTGTACGTGCGTTTCTGACCGCGCAGGCCGCCTCTGCGGCCCTACCATTTTTGCTATGCGTGCCCTGATCTGCGGCGCCGGCATCGCAGGCCTGACCCTCGCCTGGCTGCTGGATCGCATGGGCTGGGACGTGCAGCTGGTGGAGAGGGCCAACAGCCTCCGGCGCGAAGGGTACATGATCGACTTCTTCGGTCCCGGCTTCGACGCTGCGGAGACCATGGGCCTGCTGCCACGTCTTCGCGAGCTTGCGTACACCATCACTGAGCTGAACTATGTCGACCGATCTGGCCGCCCGCGGGCCGCACTGGACTACAAAGTGATGTTCAACTCACTCGATGGCCGGCTGATCAGCCTGCTTCGCGGCGATCTGGCACTCGCCCTGTACGAGAGACTCAGCCAGCGGGTCGTCCAGAGCTACGGATGCTCAGTACAGGCCCTGGACGAACGAGCCGAGGGGGTGACGGCCACGCTCACCGATGGGACACGCTGGTCCGGGGATCTCGTGATCGGAGCTGATGGGATCCACTCCGCCATCCGCGAGCTCGCGTTCGGCCTGGAATCGAACTACCTGCGATACCTCGGCATTCACACCGCTGCGTACACCTTTGCCGATCCCGTGCTTCGCAAGAAACTCGGAGAGCAATTCGCCATCACCGACTCCGTGGACAAGACCGTCGGTCTCTACCCGATCCGTAACGAGCGGATCGCCGTATTCACAGCCCACCGCACACGCGATTCCGCGATCCCAGCCGATCCCCGTACGGCCGTCCAAGCCACCTACTCCGATCTCGGTTGGCTGGTGCCCGATGCGCTCGCTCAGTGCCCCGATCCCCCCGCCCTCTACTACGACCAGGTCTCCCAGATCGAGATGCCACGCTGGACTACCGACCGGGTTGCGCTGGTCGGCGATGCCTGCCAGGCCGTCTCCCTTCTCGCTGGACAAGGTGCCTCGCTCGCCGTCGCCGGTGCTCAACTTCTGGCCTCCGAGCTCGCGAACGAAGCGAACGTGACCCACGCGCTGTCCCACTACACCAAGCGGATGGCTGCGCCGGTGGCGGACAAGCAAGCCGCCGGACGGCGAACCGCCGAATGGTTCCTGCCCTCTACTCCTCGCCGGCTCCTGCTTCGCCGGCTCGCCCTCCGGGCCATGGCCCTACCAGGTCTCGACCGCCTGCTCAGCTCACGGCTCGTCGCCGGCGCCGGGGGGATACCCTGACTCCGGCATCGTGCACTTCAGGCTTGCTATGCGATCAAGGCGCGGGCCCGCCTCTGTGATGCCTTTATTGCAATGGACCACCGTGCGTCGGCGCGGCATCACCTGTAAAGAGCAGTCAGTGGAGGCCGGCCGAGCCGGGAGGCGCAAACTCCGGTACGCCCAAGATCTTGATCTTGATCGAATGGTTCTGAACGACGGAGGCCGTGGTGCAGGCAGCGCGAGAACCCATGGCATCGTCAGCTCGGGAAATTATATTCCCTGGAATGTACATGAGGTAGAGTGAGCCAGTGGAGGTTGATCTGGCTGGCGTGTTTCGTGACCTCGTCCGCTTGGAGACAGACCTCTGGAACAGGGTTGACGCCCGAGTTCACCACGAACACGGTTTGCCGCTGGCCTGGTTGGAAGTCATGCAGGTGATCAGTACGACGCCGGGCTGTCGAGTCTTGGATGTCGCGGAGGCTTTGTTCATCACAGTCGGTGGGGCGAGCAAGGTGGTTGACAAGGTCGAAGCCCGTGGTTGGTGCCGACGGCGTCCGAACCCCAGTGATGGTCGATCCAGTCTGATCGAGCTCACGGAGCGCGGCAACCGCCTGCTCGCAGCAGCCAAAGTCACCTTCGATCAGGCTCTGGCCGCCGATCTCGGGTGCGCGGTGCCGACGGCGGAACTCGCCGGGTTGTCTGACACCCTTGGTCGAGTCCGCCGACATTTGATCACTACGGATCCGACGCACTCGCATGGAGGCAAGTGATGTCGATCATGAAAGCGGTGGTGCTCGATGCGCCCGGGCCGCCTGAGGCTCTGCAGATCCGTGATCTCCCCATCCCAACTCCGCGACCAGGCGAGGTGTTGATCAAGGTCGAGGCGTTCGGCCTGAACCGGTCCGAGTTGCATACCCGACTCGGACTAGCAATTGGGGTCGCGTTTCCCCGCGTCTTGGGAATCGAGGCGACCGGGACGGTAGCGGCATGTCCGGGCGGGGAGTTTCGGGTGGGCCAGCAGGTGGCCACGATGATGGGCGGGATGGGCCGCACCTTCGACGGCGGCTACGCCGAATACACCTGTGTTCCGGCCCGGCAGGTGGTGCCGTTCACCAGCAACCTCGACTGGTCCACCCTGGGCGCGGTGCCAGAGATGTTGCAGACCGCGTACGGCTCGCTGACCATAGGTCTGGACGCCCAAGGAGGGCAGTCGATTCTGATCCGCGGCGGCAGCTCCTCGGTGGGCATGGCGACCGCCGTGTTAGCCAAGCGCCTCGACATGACCGTACTGTCCACCACCCGAAGCTCAGGCAAGGTCGAGGAGCTGAGGAGGATCGGTGCCGACCACATCGTGATCGACGACGGTCAGATCGCTGATCGAGTCCGAGACATCTTGCCTACTGGAGTGGACACCGCTCTCGAGCTTGTCGGCACTCCCACCCTGCCGGACACCCTCGCGGCGACCAAGTTGCATGGGGTGGTGTGCTTCACCGGGATGTTGTCCAACGTGTGGACGGTACGCGACTTTTACCCGATCGATTACATTCCTCGCGGGGTGCGGCTCACCGCCTACACCGGCGAGGCCACCGATCTGCAGACGGGGATCTTGCAAGACTTCCTTCACGCCGTTGCAGCAGGCGAAGCGATCGTCCCCGTGCATCGGGTCTACCACCTGGCTGAGATCCGTGAGGCTCACGCCGAGATGGAGGCAGGCTCCGCCACCGGCAAGATTGTCGTCCTCACCGACCGGCAGCCTGAAGTTGATCTTCGAGGTTGAACACTTCCGGAATGGTCTCCCAGGCTTCGTCTGGTGCGCCCTCGGTCTGGAACAGTTCGGCCATGGCGGCCTGCCAGCGAGCGTTGACCTCGGTGCGAGCTACCTGTTCCTGCGCGACGGCAAGATCATCGGCTTCTGCGTAGCCGATCAGCAGGCCATCCTCACGCAGGAAGAGCGAGTAGTTGCGCCAGCCGGCGTCGCGTAGTGCTTCCAGCAGCTCGGGCCAGACAGCCCTGTGAGCCTCGCGATACTCCTCGAGGCGGTTGGGATTGACATGTCCCAGCATGCAATACCGCGGCATTAGGCACTCCTGTTCACGATGATCACCTCGAGGGTGCGGGGTCCGTGTACGCCTTCGACCCGATTCAGCTCGATGTCGCTGGTCGCGCTGGGGCCGCTGATCATGGTCAGCGGGCGGGTAGCTGCCAGCCGCGCCAGTGCTTGCGGCACGTCAGCCACGATCTGATCTCGAAACACCACACAGAGGTGGTAGTCGGGAATGAGCGTGATCACCCGGCGACCTTGTCCCGCTGAACCGTCCAAGATCAACGTTCCGGTTTCGGCGATCGCCACAGTGCAGCCGGTGATCACGCCGTCGACTCCGTCGAGTGTCGCAACACTGAGTTGATCATCGATAGACGGGCCATCAGTGAGTACATCGGAGGAAAGGTTCGTCGTCCAGGAGGAGTCCAAGCCGGCCGGCAGGGCCACCGTACTCGCGCCGCGCTCAGCGAGTGCCGCAGCGATCGTCGCTCCAAGATCATCGACCGAGCACTGGCGTACCAATGCCCGATAGTCAACTAAACGATCGATCAGCAGATCGGTCAGTTCTCCAGTCTCTGAATCGGAGGTTGTCTGATAGTCCCGACTGATGTCTTCATAGCTGAGGTTCGCCGGTGGCGCCGCGCGATGAGCGGCTGCGATCCGCGCTAGTACCTCCTCGCGAGCGTTCATCGCTCTCCCCCGTGCTCGGCAGTCCACCAGTCGCGGAAGGTCTGCCTGGGAGGCCGCGCAAAGTCGCGCGCATCTGTCCATTGTTTTGCGAGTGGCAGTGGCACGTCACCGATCACACCGCGCTTGCGACCAAGCACCCGGCCCAGTCGGCCACTACGCAGTGCACGCGCCCAGCGCTTCGGATCGCGCATCACCCAGGCGGCGGCCCGCATGGCCGATGCCTCCGCGTTCGGCAATCGATGTTCTGCCGCATAGGTCTCGGTGTGCTTGGCACGCAAGTGCACCAAGATCTCCGGAATGTTGATCTTGACCGGG
>JAJTCL010000183.1 GCA_021323255.1 Propionibacteriaceae bacterium
AGATGCTCGGCGGCGACATCGGCCAGCACCGCACGCCGGACGCTCACAAGTTGATCATGAACTCGTACGCCGACCGCGCGACCGTGCGCAATGGTGATCTTGGTCACCTCGGCGTTGCATACCACTGCACCGCCCTGGGCAACGAAGCGGTCCCGCATAGCATCGGAGAGCTTGCCGGCACCACCCTCAGGAACCGGAAACCCGACCGTTTGACCCAACATGTTCAACAGCAGTCCGAGAAAGCCCGAACCGGACCCGTCCAGCGCAATGTCTGCGTGCAGAGCGTTTCCGGCGAGCAGCAACCGTGCCGCGTCGCCGCCGAACTTACCCTCCAAAGCGACTGATGCGGGGGCCAGCAGCTGGCGTACGAAGGATAGGCCGCCGACACCTGGCAACTTGATCATGGCCCGCAGTCCCGGGCGCAGTGGCGGGAAGGGTGTGACAAGGGCATCGACCAGACTCGGCCCGATCCGCTGCCATTGATCAACGAGAGCGCGCCAAGCCGCCCCATCGCCGGGATGATCGTCGTCCAGCAGGCTCGCGGTGATATCTACATCACGATGCAGCATCGCCCACGACCCATCACCTCGCGGATGCCCGAGCACCGCGGGGGCATGCCGCCACCGCAACCCGTAGTCCTCCAGGTGCAGGCCCTGGATCACCCGCGACGCCGCCGCCATCGGATAGAACGCACTGAAGGTGTCGGAGACAAAGTCCGGATGCAGTTCTCGATCACTGCGTACCGCACCCCCCACACTCGGCTGAGCCTCGAGCAGCAGGGTGTCCCAGCCGGCATCGGCGAGCCGGTTAGCGGCTACCAGCCCGTTAGGGCCGGCACCGATGACGACCGCATCCACCTCACGCGGCAGCATCACGCACCCTCCTCACCAGCCCCCTCCCTGCTGTCGCCACGCCTTTTTTGACGAAGGTGGTCACACACAACAAGCCTGAGTCGATCAAGAGATGGTGTTTGTGACCACTTTCGCAGAAAGATCAGAGCACCGGCTTACCGCCAGTGACGGCTACCCGAGCGCCAGAGATGTAGCTGCCGTCATCGGAAGCCAGCAGGACATAGACCGGCGCCAGTTCCTTGGGCTGGCCCGGCCGGCCGAGCGGGGTGTTCTCGCCGAACTTCTCCACCTTCTCCGCCGGCATCGTCGCAGGAATCAGGGGTGTCCAAATCGGTCCGGGAGCGACGCTATTGACCCGAATGCCCTTCTCTCCCAGCATTTGTGCCAAGCTGGCGCAGAGGTTGGCAATCGCGGCTTTGGTGGCGGCGTACGGAGCGAGCGTCGGGTTTGGCATGTCGGAGTTCACCGACGAGCTGCCGATGATCGACGAGCCCTCCTTCATATGGGGGATCGCCGCCTTGCACAGATGGAACATTGCGCTGATGTTGGTGTCAATGGTGCGGTCCCACTCTTCATCGGAGATCTCCTCCAACGAATCGTGGGTCATCTGGAAGGCGGCGTTACTCACCAGGATGTCCACGCCGCCAAGCTCATCGACGGCCGTCTGAATGATGTCCCGGCAGTGCTGGGGATCTGCCACGTCGCCCTTGATCAATACGGCGCGTCGACCTGCCTGCTCGACATAGCCCTGAGTGTCCTTGGCGTCGGAGTCCTCACTGAGGTAAGAGATCAACACGTCAGCACCTTCTCGTGCGTACGCGATGGCGACGGCCCTGCCTATGCCGGAGTCGCCACCGGTGATCACCGCGACCTTGTCGGTCAGCTTTCCACTGCCCTTGTAGCTTTCCTCGCCGCAGTCCGGTACGGGCCTCATCTCCGACTGAACGCCAGGCACTTCTTGTTGCTGTGCGGGCTGGCTCATGCTTCCTCCTTGACAATTCGGGTGTGTTGGCTCGGTTACCCCTGAACCTGCGGCCTGAACCCCAGCGGCAGCGCTTTCTCGGATGCAGTAAGCCCTGCTTCCGCTTTCCGATTGTGGCGCCGTCCATCAACTGTGCTGCTCGGCGATTGATCACGGAACTTTGCCATCTGGGGGTCGACCGAACTAGTGGCCCGGGTGTTTGCACATGGATGGACTACATCTCGTGTCAACGTGAGGGTGATTGCGCCTGTGCAGTACCGGGTAACACGGTTCCATGGATCAGGACTCCACGCCCGTTCTGGACGCGATCGAGGAGATCCGGCAGGCCGGGACCTATTCGTTCTCACTGCCCGGGCACCGTTTCGGCCGTGGAGTTGACGACCGCACCGCCGAGGTGCTGTCTTACGGAGCTTTCGCGGCTGACGTGATGCTCGCTAAGTCGGCGGTCTCCGACGCCGAGGCGCTGTACGCGGATGCGGTTGGTGCCAATCAGGTGATCTTCACCACCTGCGGCTCCAGTATCTCCATCCACACCGCGGTGCTCACGCTGACCGGTCCCGGCCGGAAGGTGCTGGTGGACCGGAACGTGCACAAGTCAGTGGTGGGCTCCGTCATCTTGGCAGGGGCAGAGCCGGTGTGGCTGCGGCCGCGCTGGGATTATGCCCGCGAGATCGCCCATCCGGCCACCGCCGGCGACGTGGCCGAGGCGCTGCGTCGCCATGCCGACATCACCGCGGTGGTGATGATCACGCCGACTGAATACGGCACCGGTGCCGATGTCGGGGGGGTGGCCGACCTATGTCATGAACGTGGCATCCCGCTGCTAGTGGACGAGGCCTGGGGCGGACATTTCGGGTTCCATCCGGACCTGCCGACCGCGGCAGTGCAGGCCGGCGCCGACATCGCGGTGCAAAGCTTGCACAAGGCCGCCGGTGGGCTGTGCCAGGCCTCGATGATGCTCGTCGGCGGCGACCTGGTTGACCCAGTCGGCCTTCGACTGCGGCTGGACTTGGTCACTACCACCAGCCCGTCGCCGTTGATGTACGGGTCGATCGACGGCTGGCGACGGCATCTGGCCCTGAACGGAAAGGCACTGATCGACGGTGCACTCGAGCGCGCCGACCGCATCCGACGCCGCCTGCAGCAAGAGGAGCGGTTCACGGTGATCGACGAGTCGATCCACGAGACCGAAGGAGTGACCGAGTGGGATCCGCTGAAGCTGTGCGTGGACGTGTCCAAGCTGGGACTGACCGGCTACCAGGTGAAAGAGTGGCTGCAGTCAGAGCGGCGGATCGCCGCCCAGCTCGGCGACGCCCGGCAGGTGGTCTGCTCGCTGAGCTATGCCGACGATGACGCAGCGATCGACCGCCTGGCCGAGGCGTTCCAGGCATTGGCTGCTGACCCGCCCGCTCCGGACCGCCCCGAGCTAGCGGTACCGCCGTTGGCTGAGCTGGACCTGGAGCAGGTGATGCCGCCGCGGGACGCGTTCTTCGGCGAGACCGAACAGGTAGCTGACCCGGTGGGCCGGGTGGCCGCGGAGATGATCAGCCCGTACCCGCCAGGCGTGCCGGCCATCTTGCCGGGCGAGCGGTTCAACCAGGCGGTCGTGGCTTATCTGCGCGCCGGTAAGGCGGCCGGCATGACGATTCCCGACTCCTCCGACCCCGACCTCAACACGTTCCGTGTCGTGCGGAACGGGTAGCCCGGAGCCGTCAGAAGTCCTCGCCATCTGCCTCTTTAGGCCCCGGTCTCCTTGTGGGGTTCGGCCACCGGCTTGGACTCGGGGGACCCCCGCTGCCGCAGATACACCGAGGCTCCAACGATCACCGCTACAGCAAGGAACTCGCTCTGCCAGTTCTGAAAGGACTCGAACCAGAACTGCGAAGTGCCGAGGTATTGCAGGGTGCTCACTGGCTCGCCGCCGTGGGCGAGCTCTTCGTCGCTATAGGCCCGAGCACCGCTAATGGCATGTGCAGCAATCGAGGCGAAGAACAAGATGAAGAACAGGCCTGAAAGAGAGTTCTCATAAACCTTCAGCACCCAGCCGCCGCGCCGTACCGGCCAGGGCACGCCTGGACGGTCTGCTGCCTCCCTGGGGTCCTCGTCTTGAGGCGCAGGCTCATCAACAGGCTTCGACTCGGAGGATCCCCGTTGAAAAAGAAAGGCGGTTAACACGATGTACATCGCCATCTGGAGGAACTCGCTCTCCCAGTTCTCGAACGTCGCCTCGTAGAAGTCGCCGCTGAGCAGATAGCCGCCGAGGGAGACCGCTTCCTCACCATGCTCCAACTGCTCGGAGTTGTAGACCCGGACGCCCGACAGAATCATGCCGCCAAAGAAGATCACAAACAGGAGCAGGTTAGCGACCAACAGTCCATGATCGCGCAGCCACTCACGCATCTCGCGCCCATCTCCCCTAGCGTTGATCACTCCGGGACAGGCGTATCCAGCGGTATCCCCAACCGTGCAGCTCCAAACCCGTCAGCTCCTTGGTGGGCGCAGCGTACGGCCCGTCGACGAACAGGTCATAGGGCGTGCCGTTCATGCCTGACAACGGTCCTATGTCAATCGTGACTGCGGTGTCGGCCAGGTTGTGCAGCAACAAGATCGCTCCCGCAGGTGCGTCGAATCGATGGGCCAGTACGGAGCGCGGCAGCGGCGCATCAACTACTGAGCACTTGCCGGTCCCGATCTCCGGCGCGCTGCGCAAGGAGTGAATCAGATTCTCGAACCAACGCAGCAAGGAATCCGGGTCACGCTGCTGGGCGCGTACGTTGACCTTCTTGGCGCCGAACCGACCCCTCATCACAACCGGCCGGAACAGCGCGTCGGGCTCCGCCGAGCTGAACCCTGCGTTCGACGTGTCGTCCCAGTGCATGGGTGTTCGGACCGCCTCGCGCCCATCCAAGGTGAGGTCGTCCCCCATCCCGATTTCCTCGCCGTAACGCAGCGCCGGAGTGCCAGGCAGCGAGAACTGCAAAGCGTACGCGAGCTCGATCCGGCGCTGATCACCGTTCAGCATCGGCGCCAACCGGCGGCGAATGCCGCGGCCGTAGAGCCGCATTTCAGGGCGTGGTGCGAAGGCCCGAAAGACGTCACCACGCTGTTCGTCGGTAAGCCGGCTCAGGTCGAGCTCGTCGTGGTTGCGCAGAAAGCTGACCCACTGACCACCTTCCGGCAGTCGCACAGCCGTCGTCAGGGCTTGAATGAGCGGCTCCGCGTCGCTGCGAGCCAGCGCCAACCAAGCATGCGGATTGAGCAGAAAGTCGAACATCATCTGCGCGCGGTCGCTCGGGCCGTCAGGCCGGCTACCAACGAACCTCCCAATCTCGCTCGGCGGCAGATTGGCCTCGCACAGGAGCACGGAGTCTCCGCGCAGCCACTGCGTGTCCTGCCGCCAGGAGTCCATGATCGAAAAATCCTTCGGGCCCGGATCAACGCCCGGTGACACCAGCTCGATGATGAAGGGTGCAGCATCGATCCGGAAGCCGGCAGCCCCGAGTTGCAACCAGAAGCTCATCACCTTGGTCATCTCGGTGCGTACCGCCGGATTGGCCCAGTTGAGGTCAGGCTGAAAGTCATAAAAGCGATGGAAGTACCACGCCTGCGCCTGCTCGTCGAACGTCCAGGTCTCGGTCTGCTCTCCAGGGAACACCGTGCCCTGATGCCGGTTCGGCGGCTCCTCTGCACTCCAGATGTACCAGTCACGGTACGGCGAATCCGGGCTGCTTCGGGCCGAGACGAACCAGGGATGCTCGTCGGAGGTGTGGTTGACGACCAGATCGAGGATGATCCGGATGCCGCGCTCCCGCGCTCCTCGGGCCAGCTCGGCGAAGTCGCCGAGGCTGCCCAACGCCGGGTCGATGCCGTAGAAGTCGCTGATGTCGTAGCCACCGTCACGCCCGGGACTGGGATGGATCGGATTCAGCCACAGGCAGGAGACCCCCAATCTCGACAAGTAATCGAGCCGACTGATCAAACCACGCAGGTCGCCGCGGCCGTCACCGTCAGAGTCTTGGAACGACGACACGTCGAGGCTGTAGATGACGGCCTCCTGGTACCACCGGCTGGGCATCAGCACCCCACCTTTCTCATGCTTACGACCTACCCCGACGGCAGTCAGTAGACACTATGTCCGAGTTCGCCCAGCAGCATGGGAAACCAGGTACTAAATTGGTCGGCGCCCGGAACGATCTGG